>JAFXRX010000013.1 GCA_017526045.1 Opitutales bacterium | reverse complement strand
CGGTATAAACGTTTTATCTTGAAAAATATATCATCGTTGAATTATAAAATCGACCTATAGGAAAAAACTCGAAGTTTTCTGATTACCCCACTCCCAATATCTCCCCCGCAGTAAACAAAGAATAAGCAAAAGCGGAAACGAAAGACCGAGCCAATCGTTTCCGCTGCTTTATTTTCGTTTTCGGCGGCGTTCATTTTGTCGCCGAATGTGGTCAAATATGTGGTCAAAAGCCGTTCGGAGCCGCAAAATGCAAAAGAAAAAAGCCCGAAAACCAAGCGTTCATCGGACTTTTTCTGGTCTGAGTGACTGGACTTGAACCAGCGGCCTCTACCACCCCAAGGTAGCGCGCTCCCAACTGCGCCACACCCAGATACCTTTGCGGCAACGATTATTTTAGCACAAATAAATAATTAAGTCAATACCTTTTTCACCTTTTCCGAAAAATCTTTGCCAAATAATCGACATAACGCGCGCGGGCGCCTCATATAATGTAGCGTAAGAAATCTCGGAGGCGCAAATGGACAGAGCACAGGACAGAGCGATCATCATCGGCAGGCACATTGTCGAAACGGGCGACACGGTGCGCGCGGCGGCGGAGAAGTTCGGCGTGTCGAAATCGACGGTGCACAAAGACGTTTCATACCGCCTCGAATACATAAATCCGGCGCTGTGGCGCGAGGTCAAGACGGTGCTTGAAAAGAACAAATCGGAGCGCCACCTGCGCGGCGGAGAAGCGACGCGCCAGAAGTACCTCGACATCGCCGAAGCGAAAAGATAATAAAAAATCGCGCTTTCCTCTTGACAAAACAGCGTTTTTCCCGCATAATAAAATCAGAAAATTAACAGTTGAGGAAAGATATGAAAAGGGAAGTTCGGACTATAATAAAAACCGCATTGGACAAGATCACCGCCTTCGTCTTGTCTGCCCTTGCGGCTTTTTCTTTTGCGTTTGGCGGGGACGTTCTTGTCGAGGCGGGCAATGCTTATTCTAACTGGTGGACATCTCCAACCCCGGATAATGTCAGGATTGAAGAATATGTTGAAAATGCAAGCATAAATAAAGAGAATTCAAAAATAAAAGATTTTCATGATTATGCTTTAAACGTAACAAAGCTTGAAATAGCTTTAAGGGATCATGGCAAGAATGCAAAAATTAAAGAAAACAGCGCCATAAGCCAAGAAGAATTTGAAGCCCTAAACGGGAAACTTGCTGGCTTAGTTGACGACTTTGATTATATATGTGTTTATAAAACTACCAACAAAAATTTACAACTAGCAACATATAAAGATGGCGAAGGAGTAGTTTACTGTTTTGAAATTTTAGAGATAGCCAAAAAATTAAAATTAAATACTGCTGATGACATAAGCTTAAAAAGTATAATTGATGCTATAGAAAATAATCAAATCAATAAGAGTTCATTTAAGTTATTGGCAAAAACGACAAGTTTTGATAAAAATTTGAGTCATATTTCAAATGAATACATTTTAGAAAATATGCAGAACAACAGACAAGTACAAGAGTTGTTGCATAGTGGATATATTGCTGTTAATATGCCAACTATGCTTGATTCAAAAATAGTAGTTTACACATCAGAACTTGCAGGTGGGGAGCTTACTTTAGCAGATATTTCTGTTGGACATAATAGTTTAAGACTTGCTTCTTCAATCAGTTCAGTTGGTGGGAAAAAAATAAAAAGCTATGGATTTTATCTTACCGATTATAAAACTTTGTTATTTTTTAATTCTAATATTCAAACGACCGAAGCTATAACTTATACAATTACGTATAAAATTATAGATGAATCTAATGAAATGAAAAAATTAATAGATGGGCAAACATATCAACAATTTGTTAAAGATAGTGGTATGGTGGTGGGTAATGTAATTACTACTGCGGGTTCTCGTTCGATTTTAGAACTTATTAGTAATAATTATACCGGTTTAATACCGAAACTGCTTGGACCAAATATTAATTTAAACAAAATTGAGCTTACAGATATTGCCGTAAATGGACCCTATATTATAGACAATTTTAGTTGGTATGATGTTTCTATTGGAAGAAATTATTCATTTTTTGATATTGCTAATATGGAAATT
>JAFXRX010000186.1 GCA_017526045.1 Opitutales bacterium | reverse complement strand
CGCCGCTAAGGGATTTATTTTTTGAAAAATCGGAAATTTTAAAAATCAATTCCGGCGAATTTTCGGCTTTCGCAAACAAAAATTTTGACGGGGGCTTTTATGAATTCCAAAGCAAAACTCCCGCAAAATTTTTCGGAGTTACAGACGGCGAAAAGAGCGCGTTTGCAAGAATAGGCAATGTTGTAAAAAAATTCGAGCCGCGAAAAATCGGGGGCAAGGCGCATCCTACGGGCTGCGGCGACGCGCTTTTGGCGTGCCTTATAAAAGCCCTAGCGCAAAAGAGCGAATGCGGTTTTGAAGATTTTAAAGCCGCAATGGATTTTGCAACAAAGCAGGCTGAAAAATCCTCAATTTACGGGCTATAACACGGCGCCACAAACGCCTAGGCATATAGAAAACGTAAGAGCGATGTAAAGCGCCGCGAGGGAAAATCTGCGTTTTTGCAGCATTTCCAAAACTTGGAAAGCAAAGCTTGAAAAAGTGGAAAGCGCCCCGCAAAAGCCCGCAATAACAAAGGCTTCGGTGGCGGGGCTTAAATTTCCGCGCGAAATAAAAAGCGCGAGCGCAAGCGTTGCCAAAACGTTTGCAAGAAGCGTGCCCGCGGGGAATCCGCCGTCGAGGCTTTTCGACAAAACAAAGCGCAGGGCACTTGCTATTGCGCCCGCCGCCGCGCACAAAAAAATTTGCGCTAGCATTTGCATGCGCCTGCCTTTCCAGCCAAAAATCTTCCCGCAAAAATCGCCGCGACGCTCAGGGCAAGGTTTAATAAAACAAATGCGGCTGCGGCCGCAAGCGAGCTTCCGCCAAGGATGGCGGCATACACCGAAAAAGTCGAAAGTGTTGTAAAGCCGCCGCAAAAGCCGTAAGTTAGAGCGCTTTTGAGCCTCGCGCTTGCTATGCGGAATTTGAAATATCCAAACAATAGGGAGCCTGAAACATTTATAAACAGGATGAAATACCCGCAGAAAAATTCCAGGCAAACGTATCGCGCGGCTGCTCCCGCAGCCCCCGCCGCCGCGACTGCCGCAAGTTCGCGAATATCAATGCTGCGGCGCATAAAATTAAATAATTTCCGCGTTTTGCCAGGCTATAAACGAGCCGATCATAATCCAAAAGCTTAACAGCACGCTTGGCGATTCAAACGGCGTCAGGAAAAACGAAGCCGCAAGAACAGCGAAAATCGCGCATAGCATAATTGCGCCCGACTTGCTTATCCCGAACCTGCAAATTATGTAAAGCATAAGCAGCGCGGGCGCGAGCGCGACCAGCGCAATCCCGCAATATCCGTGCTCGAGCAGGGCTTTTATTGCGTCGCTCGACGCCCTTTGAAGCGGGGCATTTTTAATGTCGTCGCCCTGCGCAAGCGCCATTGCGTTTTGGAAAGAGCCGCCGCCCCAGCCGAACAGCGGCTTTTGCTTTGCAAGCTGCATTGCGTCTTCGTCGATTAGGCGCATCTCAATGTTTTCGGGCGTCGGCGCGCGGTAAAATTCCAGGGCTTTTTCAGCCGAAAAAAACGCGCCCGCGGCGGAGAAAATCGAAAGGGCAATGTATGCAAAAAACGGCGCCGACACCTTTAAAACCCCTGAAAAATTCGCCGATACAAGCCTTTTGTTGTGCCGCTTCAGGTTCGATTTTGTTGGGAGCGCGTCGAGCGCGTAAACAAAGGCGGCAACGGCGCATAAAGCGTAAACAAAAGGCTTGAAGAGCGGGCTTGCCGTGTAGATTGATACAGCCGCAAGGAAAATGCCCGCCAGCAAAATCAGCGCGCGCCCGCCCGAAAAAAGATTTGCGAAGCTGAACCTTTGGAATGTGTAAATCCCCGACGCGAAAAACGCCGAAGCCCAAATGCACGAAAAATATGAAAATTCGGTTTTATCAACGAATGTCGAAAAGGAAAAATCGGAATAAATTTTTGCGACCGCGGGGACGCCGCCATAATAAAGAGAATCGAGCGCAAGCCCCAAAAGCGCGAGAAACACCGCGCCAGCCCCGCAGCAGAGGAGCATCGTCTTCACGACGAAGCGCGACTTGGTTATTATGAAAATCGAAAACGAGCAGAGCGCGGCGGAGAGAATTATTATGCTGCACGACATCGCCTCGAAAAACGACGGGCTTGCGCTTGCCAAAATTTTTTGGGAATTTTCCGCCGAGAGCCTCAGTGCTTCAACCCCCTCGAAGGTCTGGAATTCGAGCGAAGGCGTAAAATAGCGGTCTGCAAGGACTTTTTTATATTCATCCATGAGCGGCTGCTTTATACCGACGCTTTGATTGTTCGGATCTTCAAGTTCAAGTCCGAGCCTTCCCCTGTCGCGGAACTGATACATCGATATACCCGAAAGATG
>JAFXRX010000185.1 GCA_017526045.1 Opitutales bacterium | reverse complement strand
GTTCGTGGGGCTTGAATTGTGGAAGATTGCGTAGTCTATCCCGAGCCCCGCCATTATGAAAAGCGCGAGAATGTGGAATAAATTTATGTTCGAGCCCGACGCCGACAATATGAAAATCGCGACTCCCGCCGCGAGCGCGATGGGAAGGGCAAGCTTTAGAAATTTCCGCCCGAAAATTAGCGCGAAAATCGGAATTATCATCGAAAAGCTAAGCCCTGCAAGAATTAGCGCAGATCTCGCGCACGAGCCGAAAAATCCGTTTAGAAATTCCGCGGGCTCGAAAATCTCGACGCCTTCCGCGCCTTTGAAACCCGCATCCACCGGGACAACCGCGGCGCATTTGCCGCCGCCGGTTTTGCAAAGCATTGCTGAAAGAGCCTCCGCAATCGGCGTGCCGCAAAAATCTTCCGCCTTCAAAAATTTTTGGTTTTGCGGCATTGCAAATTCTTTCTTTGCCCCGATTGAATTTTGCAGATTTTTTGCCTGCGAGGCGTAGAGATTGGCAATGAGCTTTTCGTTTTCCATTTGCCTTTTTTGCGAAGGCAGGAAGCGGGAAAGCCCCGCAATCCCGCAATTTTCCTCGATTTGCGCGATTTCGTCAGGGCTGTTTGCCTCGATTATGGCAAGCTTGGAGCTTGCAGACCCCAGAATTTTCGCAGCCTCTATGTCGTCATTAATCAGGCTTTTTTGCGGCGTGTAGAGGGCTTTTGCCTCCGTTTTAAAATTCGCGGCAAAAATTCCGATTGCGGACAAAATGGCGCATAAAACTACTGCAAAAACGTAGATTTTTTTTGAAATTTTGCGCGGGAAAGAAAATTCCCTTTGCGAGAGTTTCGGCTTTAAAGCCTTTGCAAGCGGCGGGTAAAAAAGCCTAACAAAAAAGTACGCGGCAAGCAGCCCGAATATCGAGAATACGGAAATTTCCCTGAGGATTTTCAGGTCGGAAAACGCCAAAAACAAAAAGCACACAAGCGTTGTTATGAGCGTGTTTTTAAGAGGCGTTGATATTTTTTTGAGAGCCTCGTCGGGGCCGTTTTTTTTGCAGGCGTAAAAATAGTGGTAGGAATAGTCTATCGAAAGCCCGATGAGGCTCGTTGCAAAAATCAAAACGCAGACGTGCGGGTTTTTGAAAATGAGAACTGTCGCTGAAAACGCCGCCGCGAACGCCGCGCCCAGGCACAGCGCGACGGGAATGAATATTTTGAGGCTGCCGAACGCCCGAAACCCTATTAAAAACACAAGCGCAAGCGAAATCGCCGAAAGCATATTGATTTCCGACTTCGATTTTTTCGCCGCGTGCAGGCTGTGAATTCGCGCCCCGCTTGCAAACATCGAAACGCCGTTCTTTGCGAAATTTTCTTTTGCCGCCCGGAGTTTTGCAAGCAGCGCTTCAAGCTGCGCGTCGCTTAGGCTTTGCGAGTCGAAAATAAGCGCGGCGCAAAAATTTTCGCCGCTTTGCCTTGCCAAAAAACCGCCGTGGGCGCGCCAGCCGTCCGCTCCGCCCAGGAGGCTTTTGGCGTATTCGTCGAGCAAAAAAAACGGGTCTTTTGAAATTTTGAAAAGCGAGCTCGAGTAGGGCGAGAGTATTTTGTCTTTTGCCCTTTCGCGGATTTTTTCGAATTCGCCGTTTTTTAGAAGCTCGCGGTCTGCGGGGCTCAAAAGAAAGTTTGAGTGCGCCGCAAGAACGCCGAGCGTTGGCTTGATTTCGCCGTCGTTTTTTTCCGCGCCGAGAATTTCCGCGGCTTTTTCTGCGGCTTCAAAAACCGCGCTTTGGCTCTCGCCCGAAATTGCAATCCTGATTTTTGAGGAGTTTTTTTTGAGCGTTTCAATACGCGCGTCCGCGCCGCCGCCTTCCGCCATCTCGAAAATTCCGCTTTCGAACTTAAAGGGCGAAAGAGCCGCCGCGCCGAGCGCGAATGCCAGCAGCGCGGCGTACAAAATTCTTTGAAAAATTATGCGGTTTTGCGTTTTCAAAGCGTCTCTTTAAACGTGATTTTTATTAGCGTTTCGTTTGCAAGATGCAGAACGCAGCTTTCCGCGGAGTTCCCCGCAAAAGTTATCACAGCGAAGTCGAGCCCGTTTTTTATTTTTGAAATTTTGGGCATAAGCTTTATCGAGATTTTGTCTTTGCCCTCTTCGAGAACCTCGATTTTAAATTTCTTTTCGAAATCCGAAAAATCCCCCTTGAAAAGAAGGCTTGCGGCGTCCTTTATGCCGAAATTTTCGAGGCTTGATTTTTTCGAGCCCTCAGGGGTTGTTATCTCGAAATAGCTTTCGTTTGCGAAAAACGCAAATTTTTCGGGCGATATGTTTTGCCAGAAAAGACCCTTGCTTTTTTCGAAGCGGAAAGTGCCCGCGCTCCTTGCGCTGACGCCGATGTCGGGGATTTCCTTTTCGAGGACGGCCGTGAACTCGGGGCGCTCGGGGCGCGGGCCGACGAGGCTCATCTCGCCCTTGAGGACGTTGAAGAGCTGGGGGATTTCGTCGAGGCGCCATTTGCGGAGGAAGTAGCCGACGGGGGTGACGCGGGCGTCGGAGGAGGCGGACCATACGGCGCCGGCGTCTTCGGCGTGGTCGCACATGGTGCGGAGCTTG
>JAFXRX010000184.1 GCA_017526045.1 Opitutales bacterium | reverse complement strand
TGTCAGGACATAGCAAATGGGCTACAACAAAAAGACACAAAGCCGCGGTTGACGCAAAGCGCGGCAAAATATTCAGCGTGCTGAGCAAGGACTTGACGCTCGCCGCAAAAGCGGGCGGCGGCGACCCCGAAACCAACGCGCGCCACAGCACCCTGCTTGCCAAGGCGAAAGCGGCGAATATGCCCGCCGACAACGTCGACAGGGCAATCAAAAAGGGAACGGGCGAATTGCCGGGCGTTTCCTATGAAGAAATCGTTTACGAAGGCTACGGCCCGGGCGGCATCGGCTTTATAGTCGAAGTTACAACCGACAACAAAAACCGCTCCGTCGCGGCTGTGCGCTCCACTTTCACAAAGCTTGGCGGCAACCTCGCCACATCGGGGGCTTTGAGCTTCAACTTCACACGCAAGGGGCAGTTCATCATCAGCGCGGAAAAAACCACTGAAGACGCCCTTATGGAAATCGTTTTGGACGCCGGCGCGGAAGACATTTTAAACAACGAAGACCACTTCGAAATCCTCTGCCCCATCGGCTCGTACGACGCAGTCGCGGCGGCTCTGGAAAAGGCGGGCATCGAGGCGGACGACTCCAACCTCGCATACATCCCCACAAATCTCGTCCCCGTAACGGACGCGGAAACCGCCCAAAAAGTCATCAGGCTTGAAGAGACTTTGGACGACCTCGAAGACGTCCAGAATGTTTACGCAAACTACGACATCGACGACTCCCTCCTGGGCTAATCAATATGGGCAAAACGCTATTTGAAAAGGTTTGGCAGCGCCACAGCGTCCGCGAACTGCCCGACGGCTCGACCCAGCTTTTTGTGGGCACTCACCTTCTGCACGAGGTAACGAGCCCTCAGGCCTTCGGCATGATGCGCACGCTCGGGCTTAAGGTGAAATACCCAAACCGCACTTTCGCGACAGTCGACCACATCATCCCCACCCACGACATTTCCGAGCCCTACGCAGACCCGCGCGGCTACGAAATGCTGACGGAGCTTCGCAAGAACTGCGCCGAAAACGGCATAACGTTCTTCGACGTCCCGACGGGCAAGCAGGGTGTGATACACATCGTCCACCCCGAGCAGGGAATTATCCACCCGGGCATGACAGTCGCCTGCGGAGACAGCCACACGGCAACGCACGGCGCCTTCGGCGCGATAGCATTCGGCATCGGCACAAGCCAAGTCCGCAACGTTTTGGCAACCCAGACAATAGCGTTTAAAAAGCTCAAAGTGCGCCGCATAAACGTAAACGGCAAGCTCTCGCGCGGCGTATATCCAAAAGACGTCGCCCTGCACATAATCCGCAAGCTCGGCGTAAACGGCGGCTTGGGCTACGCATACGAATTCGGCGGAGATGTCTTCGACAACATGGGCATGGAAGGCAGAATGACTGTCTGCAACATGGCAATCGAAGGCGGCGCGCGCGTGGGCTACATCAACCCCGACGAAACCACTTTCGCGTATTTGAAAGGCCGCCCCTACGCGCCCAAAGCCGAGTGCTGGGAAAAGGCGGTCGCCGACTGGAAGAGCATCGCAAGCGACCCCGACGCGGTTTACGACGACGTCGTGAATTTCGACGGGGCTGAAATCCAGCCGACTGTAACCTGGGGCGTCAACCCCTCGCAGGCTGTTTTCGTGGGCGAAAACATTCCCGACCCCGAAACCATCGCCGACGAAACCCAGAAAAAAGACGCAAAAGACGCTTTGGCATATATG
>JAFXRX010000183.1 GCA_017526045.1 Opitutales bacterium | reverse complement strand
TTTTATCTGCGGCGAAACCCGCGGAACGTATTCTTACAAGTGGAACAAAAACGGTACGGGGCTCTTGAAGCTTGCTTGGAGCGATGGCAAGGACAAGTACGTTTCGGAAATTTCGCTGCTTGCGCTCTCGGCAAATTCGGGGATTGCGGTAATTACGACGAGTTGGAACGAAGGCAAAGACAAGTTCGTTTCAAGCCTCTGCGAGCCCTTCGACTTCTAATAAACTTTCTTGGGTGATAAAAGCAACGCGCGGTTGGAGAAAAATTCAGCCGCGCGTTTTTTTTAGCGGGATTTTTTTATGAGGCAAAGTCCTGCGCCGTCGGTTGTTTCGGGCAGGATTGTGCGTGAAAATTCGATTTTAAATTCCGCGGAATTTTCAATCGCTTCCCGTGGCGCCTGCAAATTCTCTTCGGGGTCGATTGAGCATGTCGAATACACGAGCCTCCCTCCCTCTTTCAAAAGCCCGAGCGCGTTTTTTATTATGGAAATTTGGATTTTTTTGCAGGAGAAAATGTCGCTTTCTTTGAGGCGGTAGCGCGCGTCGGGGCGGCGGCGCAAAACTCCCGTGTTGGAGCAGGGCGCGTCGATTAAAATCGCGTCGTATTTTGTCGGCAGGCTTTCTTTTTCAAGCCGCTCTTTCAGGTTTTCGTTTTCGAGGTCGCACGCCACACATTCGGTTTTCAAAAAGTCGATTTTTGACAGATTTTCCTTCAGCCTTTCAAGCCGCGGCGAATTTTTATCTACGCTGACAAGCAGCGTGTCCTGCAAAAACCCTTCTGGATTTTTTTTGCGGATTAGGTCGGCTATTGCGCGGCTTTTGCCCCCGGGGGCGGCGCACAAGTCCAAAATCTTTTCCGACTTTTGCGGGTCGAGGAGCTCGGGGGCGAAGCGCGTTGCGGGGTCTTGTATGTAGGCGAGGGAAGTTTGCAATAGCGGCTTTACGCTTTCGAGCGCGCCCGCCTTTATTTTATAAAATCCATCGAATTCGCATTCCGACAAAAATTGCGCGTAATCTTTTATCCCCTCCGCCGCCTGCGGGGTTTGCTGAATTCGCAAAAAGACTTCGCTTGGCTCCCGGTTTTTGCGCATAATCTCCACCGCCTTTTCCTCCCCGAAATTTTGCGCAAATCTTTTTGCAAGCCAAAGCGGGTGGGAGTAGAGCAGGGCGAAGTCTTCGAGCGTCTTTGCCTGCGCGCCGCGCTTTTTAAATTCTTCCGCGAACCTTCTTAGAACCGCGTTTGCGAGTTTCGACTCTCCTTGCGAGCAGGCGTTTTTTGCCGCCTCCACCCACGCGTGGATTATTTGCGGCAGCTTTTTTTCGGGCGAGGCGGCGATTTCGGCGCAGGCGCATTTAAGCAGGGCAAAAAGCAATGGGCGGGGCTGTTTTTTTATAAAAAGAGCCAAAATAGCCTCAATTAGCCTCTTATTTCTCAAAACAGTTAAAAATATAAATTGACAAAAACGCCTTTCTTCTCCGTACTTGTATAAAAGGGAATATTGGAGTTCCAAAAACTCGTCCGCCTTGGCGGGGTGTTTTTCGTACTCCATAAGCAGTTTTGCAACAGCTTGAAATTTATCTGTCTTGATTTTTGGCATCGTTAAAAAATTGGGCGGTTGTACATATTGCACATCTTCTATTTAAAAACAAATAAAATAATGAATTCAGAAGCGATTATAAAAAAGTGTCCGAAACTTGCGGCAAAGCGCGAAAAAATCGAAAAGTTTTGCGTCGGCGCGTGCTGCATGCACCAAAGCTGGGGCTTGGGCGTTGTAAAAAATATCGACGAAGCCGCCGCCAGAGTAGTCATCGACTTCAAGGAAAAGCCGGGGCACTCGATGGATTTGATATTTTGCATCGACAAGCTCGACATCTTGGACGAAAGCGACGTTTTGGTGCAGTTCCAAAATAATCCCGCTTCTGTCGAAAAAGACCTGAAGGAAAAGCCGACGGAGTTCGTCGAAAAGCTCCTCGCTAAAATGCCCGACCAGATGGCGACTTCCGTCGAGCTCGAAAACGTAATGCTCAAGCTTTTCAGCTCCGAAAAGGAGTTCCGCTCCTGGTGGAACAAGGTCAAGAAGCTTTTGGTGCGCGACCCGAAAATCGAATGCCCCAAGAAGAAAAACGACCATTACAAGCTGCGCGAAGAGGGCGACGAAGTCGAGCCCGAGCAGGAATTGCTGCGCGAATACTTTTTAAACCGCGACTCCAAAAAGAAAATCCTTTTGGCTGAAAAGCTCTTCAACATGGTAAGCTCCGGCTCCGACGAAAGCGAAAAGCAGAAGAGCATCGATGAAATCAGCAAAGACTTGCCCAAAATCAAGGAGGAGCTGACCTCGGCAATTAAGACCGCGCGCACCCTCAAGCAGGCGGACAAGCTGCACGGCATCTGGGTTCGCAACGACCTCATCCGCTTCCTCTACCCGGGCGAAGAGGACAAGGACGAGGAAATTTCCCCGCGCAGCCGCGACATCATTTTTGCTACAATCGAGCAGGAC
>JAFXRX010000182.1 GCA_017526045.1 Opitutales bacterium | reverse complement strand
AACACTCTTTTAACAGAAAGCATCGTGCCCTGGCACCGCGGCGGGCGCACAACTCTTGACGAATTTTATTCCGAAAAGGGCTATTTCCCCGCGCTCAAACCCGGCGAAAAAGAAACGGTTTCGGAGGTGAACGCCTTTGAGCGGCGGCAGTCAGTCGCAACAACAATCGCCACGAGCTTTGACGACTGGTGCGTTTACAGCATGATTTTATTGAAGGAAAAATCCGACCCGAATTCCGAATTTTTGGCGCACAAAGATTTGTTCTTAAAGCGCAGCCAAAACGTTCTTAATTTGTACAACGAAAAAACGGGCTTTTTCCACCCGAAAGATTCCGACGGCAACTTTATCGAGCCCTTCGACTACCGCATTTCAGGCGGCTTGGGCTTCCGCGACTATTACGACGAAAACAACGCCTGGACTTACCGCTGGGAGCCCGCCGCGTTTTTGGATTTAGTTTCCATAATGGGCGGCGAAAAAAATTTCGAGCGCAATTTGGACGAGACTTTTTTGACGCCGATAGGCATGCACAAGTGGCGTTTCTGGGGCGGACATGCGCCCGACCAGACTGGAAACGTCGGGCAGTCTTCGATGGGCAACGAGCCGTCTTTTTTAATCCCGTATCTTTACAACCGCGCGGGCGCGCCCTGGAAAACCCAAAAGGCGATAAGGGCTTTAATTAACACTTGGTTTAGGGACGACTTGATGGGAGTTCCCGGCGACGAGGACGGCGGGGCTATGAGCGCGTTTGTCGTTTGGAGCATGCTCGGGCTTTACCCGAATGTCGGCAAGGGCGATTACGAAATCGGCTCTCCGTTTTTCGACGAGGCTGAAATAACGCTCGAAAGCGGCAAGAAGATAAAAATTTTGGCAAAAAACAATTCGCGCGAAAACAAGTATGTAAAATCCTTGAAGCTCGGCGGCGAAGAAATTTCTTCAAGCCAAATAAGCCACGGCAAAATAAAAGACGGCGCGGTTTTGGAATTTGAGATGGGCAATCTCCCCATCAAAAATATTCCGCAAAAAAAGCAGGGCGCAAATTCGAGCAAATAAAAAAAGACCGCGCTTTTCGGCGCGGCCTTCGCGTTGACATTTTTGCATCAGAGTTTAAAAGTGCCGCCTTCTTTTATCTCGCCCGAGACAATCGCGCGCGCAAGAGGCGTTTCGATTTTTTGGTCGATTAGCCTGCGCAGCGGGCGCGCGCCGTAGGCGGGGTCGTAGCCCTCGATTGCAAGGGAATCGAGAGTCGCGGGCGAAAGCTCGACTGAAATCTTCTGCCGCGAGAGCCTCTTGTTAAGAAGCGCGATGTGCAGCTTTACAATTTCCTCAATCTGCGCCTGCGTAAGAGCCTTGAAGATTATGATGTCGTCAATCCTGTTCAGAAATTCGGGCTTGAAGTAGTTGCGCAGCTCGCTTCTGACAGCCTCCTGCGAGGCGCGGTTGAGCGAGCCGTCCTCCTCGATTTTCGCGTCGGTTATGAAGCGCGCGCCGATGTTTGAAGTCATGATGATGACTGTGTTTTTGAAGTCGACTTTCCTGCCCTGAGAGTCTGTCAGAATGCCGTCGTCCATGACTTGCAAAAGCGCGTTCAAAACGTCGGGGTGCGCCTTTTCGATTTCGTCGAACAAGACAACCGAGTAGGGGCGCCTGCGCACAGCTTCTGTTAGCTGCCCTCCCTGTTCAAAGCCGACATAGCCCGGGGGCGCGCCGATGAGGCGCGAGACGGAATGCTTTTCCATATACTCGCTCATGTCTATTCTTACGATGTTGTCTTCGCTGTCGAATAGCGTGGCGGCAAGAGCCTTTGCAAGCTCCGTTTTGCCGACGCCCGTCGGGCCCAGGAACATGAAAGTTCCCGTCGGCCGCTTGGGGTCTTTAATGCCCGCGCGGGAGCGCAAAATCGCGTTTGAGACGCTTGTTATTGCCTCTTCCTGCCCGATAACCCTTTTGTGCAGAAGCTTGGGCAGGCCCAAAATCTTTTCGCGCTCGCTTTCCACAAGCTTGTTTACGGGGATGCCCGTCCATTCGCTTACGACGTCGGCGATTTCCTCGGGGCCGACATTTTCCTTCACGAGCTTGTCGTCCTTCTTCGCCTTCTTTTCAGCCTTTTTGAGCTCGGCTTCGAGTTTGGGAATTTCGCCGTACTTGATTTCGGCGGCGGTCGTCAAATCGTACTCGCGCTCGGCTTTCGCCATTCTGATATTCGCCTGCTCGATTTGCTCGCGCAGCTTGCCCGCGAGGTTTGCGGTGTCTTTTTCCTCCTTCCAGCGGGCCTTCAGGGCGGACGCCTTTTCGCGCAGGTCGGCGAGGGTTTTTCTAAGCTCGTCAAGGCGCGACTTGTCGGATTCGTTCTTCTCCTTCATAAGAGCCGCTTCCTCGATTTCAAGCTGCATTACGCGGCGGAGCATATCGTCGAGCTCCGCAGGCATGGAGTTCATCTGAGTTTTAATTCTCGCGCAGGCTTCGTCAACCAAGTCGATTGCCTTGTCGGGCAGCTGGCGGCCCGAAATGTACCTGTCCGAAAGCACGGACGCCTCGACAAGAGCCTTGTCGAGAATTTGCACGCCGTGGTAGTTTTCAAGCCTCTCTTTTATGCCGCGCAAAATCGCGATTGTAATTTCGACGCTTGGCTCGGCGACAAACACGCTTTGGAACCTGCGCTCTAATGCGGCGTCCTTTTCGATGTACTGGCGGTACTCGTCGAGGGTGGTCGCGCCTATGCAGCGCAGCTCGCCGCGGGCAAGCATGGGCTTTAGCATGTTAGATGCGTCCAGCGAGCCTTCGGTTTTGCCCGCGCCCACGATAGTGTGGAGCTCGTCGATAAACAAAATGATTTTGCCGTTGCTCTCCCTGATTTTGTTGAGGACGGCCTTTAGCCTTTCCTCAAACTCGCCGCGGTATTTCGCGCCCGCAATCAGAGAGCCCATGTCGAGCGCAAAAATCGTTTTGTCGCGCAGGTTTTCGGGAACGTCCTTGCGGACAATTCGCTGCGCAAGCCCCTCGGCAATCGCGGTTTTGCCGACGCCCGGCTCGCCGATTAAAACGGGGTTATTTTTCGTCTTTCTTGAAAGAATGCGCACAACTCTTCGTATTTCGTCGTCGCGGCCTATGACGGGGTCGAGCTTGCCGTCGCGGGCGAGCTGCACTAGGTCGGAGCCGTATTTTTCAAGGACTTCGTAGGTGGCCTCGGGCGTTTTGCTCGTGACCCGCGCGTCTCCGCGCATTTCCTTGATTTGTTTCAGAGCCGAATCGTAGCTTATCTGGTTTGTCTTAAGAAGCCTTGCAAGCTCCGCAGGCTCCGGCTTTTCCAAAATCGCCAAGAAAAGGTGCTCGGTGGAAATAAATTCGTCTTTCATCGAATTTGAAATGGCCTCGGCTCTTGCAAACGCGCTTGAAAGCGCGGGGCTTGCGTAAACCTCGCCGCTTGCGCCCTTTACGGAGGGCAGGGCGTTTACGAGCCTGTCGAGCCCCATTTCGATTGAAGATTTCAGCCCGTAGGTCTTGTCCAAAAGCGCGCCCACAACGCCGTCTTTTTGCGAAACCAGCGCGGAAAGCAAATGCAGGCAGTTGAGCTCGCTGTTGCCTTTGTGCTGCGCAAGGTTCCTCGCGGCGTTGAACGCCTCGATTGTTTTTTCGGTAAGTTTTTCCGGATTTATATTCATGCTTTTTTGTTTAGCACTTTGCGTGCCTATTTTTAAATCTTTTATTTTAAGGGAATTGCAAAAATAAAATTTTTAGCGGAAATAAAAAATAGAGCCAAAATTTCACTGCGCGGGAAAATTTGTCCCGCATCTAAAAAAATGGCATATCTGAATTTATCGGATTAAAAAAGGCTTT
>JAFXRX010000181.1 GCA_017526045.1 Opitutales bacterium | reverse complement strand
CGACGACGGCAGGGCATACATGATAGACACCGAGCAAATCCGCCACGACGCCGCGGAGCTCTGCAACACGCCCGAGAACTGGACTTGGCGCGACAGGCATGAAAAATCCTGCCTCAAGCTCGTCGACGGAATTTTCGCCGACCTTTCAAACGCCTGCGGCATTCCGATGACTGACGCCCGCGCCAAGGAGCTCGTTTCGCGGACGGATTTCAAAAAGGCTCTGGCAAACCTCGGCAGAAATCCGAATATGGGCGCGGAGGAAGTCGCGGCGGCGAAATGGAGTTTTCTGCAAACAAAGGCGCTCTTTTTCCCGCAATAGCCGCGCTTTTTGTTTCGGCAAAATTTTTTTCGGGGTATGAGAAAATCTCTCCGCGCAGACGGGGGGATTTTTTTTGTGTGTGCGCAAAAAACTTTGTCTTTTTATGTTGATTTTCGAAAAGGCAATGGCGATAATCAAATCAACAAATGAAACCTGGTTTTTGTATGAAGAAGCAAATATCGATTTTGGGCGCGTTTGCGCTGTGCGCCGCCTCGGCGCTCGCGCTGACGGTTGAAGTGAAAAACTACGGCACTGCCTCGTCGGGAGAGAGCGTCGAGCAGTACGTCTTAAAAAACGACAATGGAATGTCGGTAAAGGCCATAACCTACGGCGCGACAATCACCGAAATTTCCGCACCCGACAAGTTCGGCGAATTCGACAACGTCGTTTTGAATTTGCCCGACCTTGCCGCCTACGAAAGCAACAAAAACTACATCTGCCCGATTGTCGGCAGATTCGGCAACCGCCTGGCGAATTCGCAGTTTAAAATCGGCGAAAAAACCTACACTGTCGACGCAAACGAAGGCAAAAATTCCCTGCACGGCGGCAAGCTCGGCTTCAATAGAAAAATCTGGAAGGCGGAGGCTGTAAAGGGCAAGAATTTTGCGGGGGTGAAGATGACGCTCAAAAGCCCCGACGGCGAAATGGGCTTCCCCGGCAACATGAATGTCGAAGTCTTTTACAAGCTCGACAACCAAAACAGATTTTCAATCGAGTATCGCGCCACGACCGACAAGCCGACAGTCTGCAACCTGACATGGCATCCGTACTTCAACTTGGCGGGCGCGGGCAACGGCTCGATTTTGACGCACCACTTCTACGTCAACGCAAAACAGATTTCCGAAGTCGACGAGGGTTTGATTCCCACAGGCAAATTGATTTGCGTAAAAGACACGCCCTTTGATTTCACCGCGGAGGGCAGGGCGGTCGGCGAAAGGCTCACGCCGCAGCATTCGCACCCGCAGCTTAAAATCCCGATGACGGGCGGGGCGTACGACCACAATTTTATTTTGGACAAGCCCGTCGACGAAATGGGCATCGCCTGCAAAATTACATGCCAAAAAAGCGGCAGAGTTCTGACAATCAAAACGCAGGAGCCGTGCCTGCAATTCTATTCGGGGCAGGGCTTCGACGGCACTGTAATCGGCGCAAACGGCAAGGCGTACTACAAGCACGCGGGCATGGTGGTCGAGCCGCAGCACGCGCCCGACCAGCCCAACCAGCCAAACTTCTTCCCCTCGACGCTCCTGACCCCGGGCGAAGTGTTTACGTCAGTCTCGATTTACGAATTTGGTACGACTTCCGGTGTAAAGCCCAAAGGCAGTTTCCTGTTTTGATTCTCAAAACGCGCGCGCAACTAAGCAATAGAAAGCAAACAAAAACAAATATGAGCAAAAGACGCCGAAAAAATTTCGACGTCTTTTTTTGCGCAATAATCGAATAAAAAACCTTGCCATTTCTCCCCGCGAATATATTGTGAAATGACATGAAAAGGAGGAGATATATATGATAAATAAAATTTTTCGTTTTGTTTGTATTTATTGCATCTTTTCTTGCGCCGTATTTGCGAAAGACTCGAACATGTTAGGTTTTTTGAAATCATTAGATTCGACCTTGGAAAAGTAAATGTTAATCCTGATAATTATTCATTAGAGTATGTTTCATTAAGCTATAATCCGACAAAGAGAAATCTTAACTGCAAAAACCTTGAATTTAAAATTTTAGATGCGAATAAGAATTTAAACAAGGGATGCGTTATTGTTTCTATTAGAAATCTTGCAGACTTAAAAAGAACAAAAATTTTTCTATTTGACCCTAAAACATACGCGCTAATTGCCGTTGCGGACAAAAATGATTCGATGGAAATTATTCCGAAAGAAATACCAAAACTTTCTGCTT
>JAFXRX010000180.1 GCA_017526045.1 Opitutales bacterium | reverse complement strand
CCCACCGCCGCGCCGCCGAGGCGTATTTTGCCGACGGCTCGGTCGAGGGCGCGTGCCCGCCGCTGAAAGCTCTTTTGCACATCATGAAGGACGGCAATTACGGGGGCAAAACTTTGCGCGACCCGGAAATCCGCAATATGTTTAGGCGCGACGAAATCTTGAAAAGCGACTGGTACGCCGAAAGGCTCATCGCAAAGCAGCAGATGGATTTAAACTCAATTCAAAAGAACATCGCGTATTTGAACAAGAGGCTGCAGAGCGCGAATGTTTTGGATTCGGAGGCGCAGATAAAGGCGAAGATTGCCGAGGCTGAGGCGATGCTAAAAAGCATAAAGACTTTAAATTCGCTGAAGTCCCTCGAGGGGACTTTGGGCGTCGACCCGTACCTTTTCTAAAGGCCGCGCGCCTATTTGCCTATGAGCTTGTCGAGGGCTTTCGTAACGCCGCTTTCGTTGTAGGAGTAGGTTTGAAAGCGCGCAAGCTTTTTGATTTCGTCGAGGGCGTTTGCCATCGCGAAGCTGTACTTTGCGCGCTTGAGCATTTCGATGTCGTTTAGGTAGTCGCCAAACGCCGCGGTCTGCTCCTCGGAAACGCCGAGCTCGTCCTGTATGAGCTTTATAGCGTATCCTTTGTCGGCGAGCTTGTGGGTTATGTCCATCCACTTGAGCCCCGACACTTTTATCTGGAAGTCGCCCATTAGGCTTTCAAAGCGCGGCAGCGAGTTTGTGCGCGGGTTTATGAGGTCGCAAATCGTGAATTTGTAAAAGACGTCGCCCTCTATTTGCGAGATGTCGGCAACGGGCTTCAAAAAGCCCGAGTAGCTTGAAAGCCTCGCCAAAAAAATCGGGTCGGGGTTTTCTATGTAGGCGAATTTTTTGCCCGAGAGAACGATGTATGCGCCGTCTATTTTGCGGGCGATTTCCAAAAACGCGCGTATTTGCTCGCGGGTAAGCTCAAGGGAGAGCATTTCCCTTTCGCCCTTCAAGACGTACGCGCCGTTTTCGGCCGCGAAGTAGATTTCGTTTGCCGCGCCGCCGAACTTGATTTTCATGTTGTGGATTTGCCTGCCGCTCGCCGCCGCGAAAGCGACGCCGTGGCGGCGCATTCTCGCGAAGATGTCGAAGAAATCGGGCGGCAGCTCCGCCTTTGAGTTGAGCAGAGTTCCGTCCATGTCGCTTGCAACGAGCCTGATGTCGGGCATATCCATAAAGAAAAATACATTTTCCGATTTGCGCGGCGATGTCAAGCGCGCAGCCGCCCTTCGTAAAAAAGTATTGCCATATATCATTCCGCCGAATTACAATGCAAGCCGATGAAAAAATTTTTTTGCCTGATATTTTTCTTTTTCCCGTTTTTTGCCTTTGCGCAAAATTGGATGTCTTCGCTGCCCGCGGCCCTTTCCGAGGGGGCGGCGCAAAAAAAATTCGTTTTGATAGGCTTTGACCCCGTAAGCTTTGAATCCGGCTCGTCCTCGAAAAAAAATTTTACAAAAACAAAAGAGTTTCGCGAATACGCGGGCGGCAATTTGGTGCTTGCGCGCGTGCGCTTGACAAAGACGGCGTTGTCGGCGGGGGATATTTTCTACATATCCATAAATGCTTTTAAAGAAGCCCCCTACAAGGTATCCGACAGAAAAAATTTGGAGGCTCTTAAAAGTCTGGGCATGCGCGGCAGCGGCGATTTTTATATTGTCGCGCCAAACGGCAAGTGGGCGGGGTATTCGAATTCAAGCGGCAAATTTTCCGCGGAGGCATTTGAAATATATCTTAGAAGGTTGTTTAACAACCGCAATGCGCCCGCCCCGTTTATATCTTCTGCGCCGGTAAAAAAAGCGGATTATTGGAGCGAAGATTTCCAGAAGGCTTTTGCCGACGCAAAAAAGCGGAAAAAGCTCGTGCTTCTGGCTTTCGCGACCCCTTCGAGCTTCTCCAAGATAGGCATTCTGCAATCGGAGGATTTTAATAAATTCGCGCCGAAAAACTTCGAGTGCGTCGCTGCGGAATTCGTGGTTGAGGACTTTAGGTCGGCGAAGCTTTCGTTCCCGCAAAATAAAAACAAAGAGCAAAACGAGCGGCTGTTTGGGCTGTATTCCCGCCAGGCGCACGCCCCGACGTACCTCAACGGCTATTTCGTTTTTATCAACCCCGAAAACGGCTTTGCAATGGGCGTTTCAAACGTCAGTAGAATAAGCGACCTGCAAAAAAGCGCGGAGGCGTTCAAAAAGAAAAAGTTTGAGTTTTACACAATAACCCAAAAATTCCCGTTTTACGCGGTCTATTGGGACGACGTAAAACGCGCGGCTCTTGAAAGCGGCAAAAAAATTATAATCGCAAAAGACCAGCGCAATTTGGACTCCCGCAGCGCGGCGCTAAGCGGCGAAAAATTTATGGGCTTTCTCCACGCGCCTTGCGTTTTCAAAAACGAAGAGCCGCTGCTTTACAAATCGGAAATGTTTAACGAGCTTGACGAAACCCCGAACGGCCTGTGTATTTACGACCCCGCAAAGGACGAATACGACATAATAGACCTCAGCCGCCTGGACGCGTATTTGAAAAAATTTTAAAACGCAAGCGGGGCGCGCGGCAAATTCTCCAATCCAAAAAAAGATAAAAAATCTTGGCGATTATGCTTGTAAATAATTAAGCATCATTCAGGATTTTGGGGATTATGGCGAAAAAATATAAATACCATTTTATCCCCAACACGCACCTCGACAGAGAGTGGACTTTGGACTTTGAACACACCCGCAAAATGACCGTGGATTTCATCGACGATTTGCTCGTCATCATGAAGAAAATCCCCGGATACACCTTCCTGCTCGACTCCCAGGCGGTTCCGCTCGAGGACTATTTGGAAATCCGCCCCGAAAAAAAGGCGGAGCTTAAAAAGCACATTTCGGCGGGGCGCATCAACGCGGGCCCGTGGTACAGCGCGCTCGACATGAACACGATTACGGGCGAGTCGGTCGTCAGAAACATGCTTTACGGGCATCTGACTGTCGAGGAATTCGGCAAGCCCATGAAGGTCGGCTACACGCCGTTCGGCTGGGGGCAGGTAAGCCAGCTGCCACAAATTTACAAGGGCTTTGGCGTGGACGTTGCAATGTTCTATCGCGGCATCACCCGCGAGCAGGCTCCGCGCTCCGAATTCACTTGGCGCGGCGCGGACGGTTCGGAGCTTTTGGTTTCGCGCTTCGGCATGGGCGCGCGCTACAACTTCTATTTCGGCGTATGGCGCAAGGCTTTGTACAAAACCCAGACGCACCGCCAGCACCGCCGCTTCTTCTGGCACGAGGACTCTTCGCCCTTCAAGCTTTGCGACGGCTCCAACCGCTACAACCACGGCTACGTCTTCCCCAACAACTGGAAGATGGATAAAGATGCCGCCGAAGACGCTTTCAAAAAGCTTGTCGAGGAGGAAAAAACGCACTTCGGCACGGAGCACATCGCGCTTATGCACGGCATGGACACTTCAACCCCGGACTTGCGCGAAGCCGAAATTTTGGAGCAGTGCAAAGACATCGCAAAGAAGGACGGCGACGTTTTCTACTCGTCTTTGCCGAAGTACGCCGAGGATTTGAAGAAGGCAGTCAAGGGCGAAAAGCTGCCCGTAATCGAAGGCGAAGTCCGCCACCTTTCGATGAACAAGTACGGCTTCAACTACATCGCAAACGACATCATTTCAGCCCGCACCCGCCAGAAAGTTTTGCTTGGCGCAACGGAAAACGCGCTCATTAAAAAAGCCGAGCCCTTCGGGCTTATGGCTTGGCTAAACGGCGCGGAGTGGCTTGCGCCCTTCTACAACCTCGCGTGGCGGCAGTAT
>JAFXRX010000002.1 GCA_017526045.1 Opitutales bacterium | reverse complement strand
CAGCTTCTGCTTACAAAAGACGACGTCGACATCAAGCACCGCCACAAGGCGATGAGCTCCCTCTTGGACGAAATTTTAACTGACGGCATAGTGCCGATTATCAACGAAAACGACTCCGTAAGCGCGTCGGAGCTCAACATAAAATTCGGCGACAACGACGTCCTAAGCTCGCTTGTCTCGACTCTCATAAAGGCGGACTGCCTCGTAATTCTTTCGACAGCCGAAGGGCTCTTGGACATGACCGGCGACGGCTCCATGATAAAGCGCGTCGAAAAAATCGACTCTCGCATAAGCGCAATGGCCTCGGGAACGACGAGCGCGACGGCGGTAGGCGGCATGATCACAAAGCTAAGGGCCGCCAAAATCGCGACAAGCTTCGGCTGCGGCGTCTACATTGCAAGCGGCGCGCGCGAAAACGTCCTTGGCGAAATTTTCTCGGGCAAAAACCCCGGCACTTTCTTCGTCCCCTCAAAGAAAAAGGCTGGCGCAAAAAAACGGTGGCTCGCCTATTTCGGCAAGACCGCGGGCAAGCTTTTCATCGACGAGGGCGCGGAAAAGGCAATCCGCAACAAGGGCTCCTCGCTCTTGGTCGCGGGGGTAAAAAGCGTCGAGGGCAATTTCAAGGCGGGCGACTTGGTCGAGGCTGTTTCCGCCGAAACAAAAGAAGTCGCGGCAAGGGGGCTTGCCTACATATCCTCGGAGGAAATGCGCCCGCTCATCGGCAAAAACCTCGAAAACTGCGACAAGAAAAAGCACATCGCAATCCACCGCGACAACATGTCGATGCGCTGAAAAAATATGGACGGGCAAATTGAAATTTCAAGGGATTGCGACGCCATGCTCATTCCGTCGGGAACGGAAGCGAAGCTTGCAAAGGGGACGTCTGTTGTGATAACCCACAGGCTCGGCGGCAATTTCACTGTGTCGGGCGCGTTCGGAATGGCGCGGATTTTAGGCAAAGACGCCGACGCATTGGGAGAGCCTTTTTCTGTTCAATCACCCGATACTCCCAAGCCAAATCCCGAATTTAACGAAACCCCGCAGGAGGGCGAAGCGCAGGCAAATTCAAAAGATTTTGACCCGCCCGAAGAAAGCGATCTTTGGGACGCCGCGCGGACTGTTTACGACCCCGAAATTCCGCTCAACATCGTGGAGCTCGGGCTCGTCTATAAAATGGATTTAATCCGCTCGCCGGAGGGCAAATACGCGGTTGAAGCCGACATGACGCTGACTGCCCCGGGCTGCGCGATGGGCCCTGTCATTGCAGACGACCTTAAAATGCGCCTCAAGGCAATCCCGGGCATAGAAGACGCCGTCGTAAACATCGTCTGGGATCCGCCGTGGAGCCAGGACATGATTACAGAAGAAGGCAAAATGACTCTCGGGCTGCTCTAAAAAAATCCGATTGAAAAAAGAAGAAAGAAGTCCCGATAGTTTTTACGTTTGATGGCAGGATAATCTTCTGCGCCTCCGCCGCAATACCGGGCGGAATGCGCTCAAAGCCCTGATACGGCAGGCGCCAGGGAGTTAAGGTTCATGGAATAAAAACTTTACTTTGCGAGGTTTTTATAAGAAAATGCCCAAATTAAAAATTCAAACCCTGCAAGAAATGTTCGAGCGATTTTTTAAATTGGAGGAAAACTGGGTTCTCTTTTACGACATGTTTTCCAAAAACCACTGCGGCGACAGCACCGCGCCGATAGCCGAAAAACTGCGCGCCGCCCGCCCCGGCTTAAAATTTTTCTTCGTGAAAAAACGCGGCAAAAAAATTGAAATCCCGCTGGCGGACGAAATCGTGGACGAGGACTCCCTGAAGCTTAGATACGTTCTAATGAAGGCCAAATTCGTGGTCTCGCCCATGGGCTATCCGTTCAGGGGCGTAAAAAGAAGCGGGCAGGTCTTCGTGCAGACTTGGCACGGCACCCCGCTTAAAAAGCTATATCTATCGCGCGACAAAACCATGCCCCACAACAAGCGGTATGCCCGCAGATTCAAAAATACAGACGTTTTCTGCGTGTCGTGCGAATTCGCAAAAGAGGCCTTCAAGGAAGCTTTGGAGCTGAAGGACAATCAGTTCATAAAATCGGGGCTGCCGCGCAACGACATTCTCTCGCCCGCGCGCGACAATCAAAAGCTTATCGAAAAAATTAAAGCCGAACTCGGGCTGCCCAAAGGCAAAAAAATAATCCTCTACTGCCCCACTTGGCGCAAATACGGCAGCAAGGCGGGTGCGTCGCTGCCCTTCGACGTGGAAAGAATGAAAAAAGAGCTCGGGGGCGAATACGCCATTTTAATCCGCTCGCACGTGGGCAAGCAGGCTTGGGTCGATTCAAAAGGCAAACCCGCAAATATTTTCGACGGCGAATTTTCGTTCGACGGCGGCACGTGGGGGGAAGCCACGCAGCTTTACCTTATCTCCGACATAATGGTTTCCGACTACTCGTCCGCCGTCTTCGACTTCGCGATAACACAAAAGCCGCAAATTATGTACGCATACGACCTCGAAAAATACCAAAAAGAATTCGGCCTCTACCTCGACTACGAGCGGGAATTTGCCGCATTCCCCGTCGCAAAAACCGAAGAAGAGCTGATAGCTTCCATAAAAAATATCGCAAATTTTGAAAGAGACTGGGGGCAAAAATACCGCGCATTCAAGGAAAATTTCTGCGCCTACGAAAAAGGCGACGCCGCCGACCAAATTGTAAACTACATTTTAAGCAAATAAAAAATGAAAAGAGTAATCACATACGGAACGTTCGACGTGCTGCACTTCGGCCACATAAACCTCTTGAAAAGGGCGCGGGCGCTCGGCGACTATCTGATTGTGGGCTGCTCGAGCGAGGAGTTTAACCGCATAAAAAACAAAAAGTCGTACTACACATACGAGCAGCGCAAAATGATTTTGGAGGCGGTAAGGTACGTCGACTTGGTCATCCCCGAAGACAACTGGGAGCAGAAAAGAAGCGACATAAAAAAATACTGCGCCGACATATTCGTAATGGGCGACGACTGGAAGGGAAAGTTCGACGATTTGAAGGACATCTGCGAAGTCGTCTACCTGCCGCGCACCCCCGACGTTTCCTCGACGCAGACGCGCGAGCACATAAACGGCAAGCTAAACGGCTCGAAATAAAAGCTACAAAAGCGTGTCCGTAAATATTCCCCAAATCCCGCGCTTTTCAAGCTCGCGCGCGGTCTCGGCGTCGTTTATTGTAAAGGCGTAGCACTTGATGTTGTAGCGCATCAGATATTTCAGCTTTCCCGGCTTGAGCGCCCAGCGCTTCGCGACGCTTGCGGTGTGTATTTTGTTTTCGAGCAGAAATTTTATCGCGGTGTTGGGGTTTCCGTCCAAGCCGAAATTGTAGTGGAAATTTTTAAAGCCCCGCCAAACTTCCTTTATTTCGCGGAACTGCAAGCTCGATGTAATCTGGAAGATAAAACGCTCCCGCTGTTCGGGCGCGGCGCATTCAAGCAAAACTTTGGCTACGTCCTTTGCCCTTCTGTAATTCTTTATGTCCAAAATCACAAAAACGCCCTCGGGGACAAGCTGCGCAAAATCCGCAAGAGAGGCTGTTTCGCCCTTTATTTCAGAAAAGAGGCGATCCTCGACGCTGTCGTGCGCAAGAACCGCGACGCCGTCTTTTGTAAACGAGACGTCAGTCTCGAACAATTTAGCGCCCTTTTTAAGCGACAGATTGAAAGCCTCCAAAGAGTTCGAGTAAAATTTTCCGCCGACTGCGCCGAGCGCGTGCGCAATGGTTTTGTTTTTGAAATACCAAAGCCCGGGCTCGTCGGCAAGAGGCTTGAGCGAGCTGCTCGGAATGTAAAAAATATTGTCGATTTTGCGCCTGAGTGCGAGGAGGAAATTTTTTATAAACGCCATGGCCTTGCATTTTTTTTAAAAAAGCCAAAGCTGCAACATAAAAGTTCCAACGCCCGCAAAAAATCCCAAAAGCGCAATGAGCGATATGTTTTTCAAGTACCAGATGAAGTCGATTTTTTCGAGCCCCATGACGACCACGCCCGCGGCCGAGCCGATAATCAAAATGCTGCCGCCCGTGCCCGCGCAGAAAGTCAAGAGCTGCCAAAATGTTCCGTCCTGGACGAAGTGCGCCAAATACGCGGGGTTGGCGGCGGACGCCACCATGTCGGGCGAGGCTATCGGATACATGCCCATCGCCGCCGCGACGAGCGGGACGTTGTCAAACACCGAGGAAAGCAGCCCGATTATCGTGTTTATGAGGT
>JAFXRX010000179.1 GCA_017526045.1 Opitutales bacterium | reverse complement strand
CATCGACCTTACGGAGCTCATCGCGCGCGAGCGCAAAATGAGCGTGGACACCGCGGGCTTCGAGCGCGAAATGCAGCGCCAAAGAGAGCGCGCAAGGGCCGCGCAAAAGAAGGAAGTAATAACCGTCGCCGACGCCGCCGACGCCGCCCCCGCGACGCAGTTTACAGGCTACGAAAAGGAAAACCTGACAAACTTCACAACGCAAATCGAAGCCCTCGTCGAAGGCGCGGACTTCGACTTTGTCGCGGTAAAGCAGACGCCCTGCTACGCCGAAAAAGGCGGGCAAGTGGGCGACACCGGCTCGATTTCATTCGGCGGAAAAACGGTTGAAATTCTCGACACAAAAGGAAACGCGGGCGGCGCCTACCTTCACAAAGTCGCAAAAAATTCCGTTCCGAAATCCGCCGTCGGCATGGACGCAATTTTGAACGTAAACCTCGAGCGCCGCGCGGCAATCCAGCGGCACCACAGCGCGACCCACCTCTTGCACTGGGCCCTGCGCAAGGTTCTCGGCGAGCATGTCCGCCAGGCGGGCTCTTTCGTAAACGAAGAGCGGCTGCGCTTCGACTTCTCGCACTTCGAAGCCCCCTCGAAAGACCAGCTGCGCGAAATCGAAAGGCTCGCAAACGAAAAGCTTTTGGAAAACATCGGCGTAAAGTGGTACGAAGTCCCCTTCAACGAAAAGCCCGAAAACTGCCTCGCATTCTTCGGCGACAAGTACGGAGCCGTTGTAAGGGTAATCGACATGGGCTTTCACGCCGAGCTTTGCGGCGGCACGCACGTCTCTTCTTTGGGCGAAATCGGCATGATAAAAATCGTCTCCGAAAGCGCGATTGCATCGGGCACGAGACGCCTTGAGGCTGTCGCGGGCAAGGCCGCGTTTGAATATGCAAACAAAATGGAAAGCCAAATCTTGGGCATTACCTCGCGGCTTTCCTGCAAGAGCGGCGAAATTTCCGAGCACCTCGAAAAGCTAATCGCAGCCAAAAACGAGCTTGAAAAAGAGATTAAAAACCTCAAAAAGCAAAGCGCAAGCAAGGAGGCGGAAAACCTTGTCTCCGGCGCAATCGAAAGCGGCGGCGTAAGCTGGATTGTAAAAATCACAAACGCCGAAAACCCCAACGAGCTGCGCGAGCTCGCCGTCCAAATCTCAAAATCCGCGAACATTGAAAACCTCGCGATTTTGCTCGGCGCAAACGCGGGCGGCAAGGGCGCGGTTCTTGCGCTCTGCTCGGAAGGCGCAATCAAAAGCGGCGTAAAGGCGGGCGATGTAATCCGCAAGGCGGCTGCCCTCATGGGCGGCAAAGGCGGCGGAAAGCCCGACTTCGCAATGGGCGGCGGCGACGCCAAAAAGCTCGAAAGCGCGTTTGCGGAATTTAAAAATTCCCTCAAATAAAAAGCTTCTTTATTCAAACAAAAAAAATCGCAGCTTTTTTTTCGGCTGCGATTTTTTTGCGCCACTTACTGCGCAATTAAAAAATTTTTTGAGAAAAAAAATGCGTGCTACTTTTGCACCGCATCAGATTGGGCTGCTTGCTGAATCTGCGCCGCCTGCGTTTCTTCCTGGCATTCGCAGTTTTTATGCGAAAATCCGCCGAAAGTCCACGCGCAGGAAATAACTACGCACAATAGCTGAAAGAGCCCCCAAAAGATAAAGCATTTTACGATTGTGGTGGCGGCCTTCACCCATTCAAGCCCCCAGGCGTGCGCCACAAAATATCTGACAACCGCCCAGTAAATCAAAACGCAAAGCATGCCCAAAATGCCTATTGAGAGCATCTGGATATTGTCGGAGGCCACGAACGCCCCGAAGGCAGTCTGCGAAAAGTCGAAGAAAATTCCCAAGCCCGCGACGAGGGTCAAGAGCGGAAACGCGCAAATCCACACAAAAAACTGCGCAAAAGATGTCGGGAAGAACTCCGAAAGGCACAGCGGCCTGCCCGTAGAAATCAGGGCGGCAAAAAATATTATCGCGCCCAAAATAACGCACGAGCGGTTCAACTGCGAAATAATGGCCTTTTTAACGTGAAATCTTATTCTCATATCGAAACTTCCGCATCTTTTGGTTTTTGCCAAAGATTTTTGGGCGCAGCGGTATGCTTCGCGCAAAAATTTTCTAAAAATAAAACGCGTTTTATATTGCGCTCTTTTCAAAAAAAGGCAATATTTTTTGTTTTGAAATAAGTTAGCCGAAAACGGCATATATATTATTGTTGCCAAGCAAAATTATGAGCGAAAAACAAACGCCAATGATGGAACAGTACTGGGAATACAGAAGGTCTCTGCCCAAAGACACCGCCCTATTGTTCCGCCTCGGCGACTTCTACGAAATGTTTTACGACGACGCAATCGAGTGCGCCCCGATTCTCGGCATAACGCTTACAAAACGCTCAAACTACCCCATGGCGGGCATTCCCTACCACGCGCTTTCGCAGTATTTGCCAAAGCTTTTGGGCGCGGGCAAGAAAGTCGCAATCTGCGAGCAGGACGAAATTCCGCGCGCGGGCAAGCTCGTAAAACGCTCTATAAACCGCATTCTCACCCCCGGCACGATGCTCGAGGAAAACCAGCTCGACAGCCGCAGCGGCAGCTTCCTGATGGCCTTCGACATTTCCAAAGACTATTCGCTGCAGGCGGCGTGGATGGATTTAAGCTCGGGCGAATTTTGCTGCGCCGAATTCGAGAAGCCCGAAAACTTTTTGTCGGTCTTAAGCGCGCTCAACCCGCGCGAGCTTCTTCTGCCCGAAATGAAATCGCAAAGCTGGAAGACAGACCCAAAACTCATGGGCTGGCACGCGATTTTCAGAAGCCTCGCCGACCTGCGCCCCGTCTCGCTCCTGCCCGAATACCGCTTCGAGCCCGGCTACGGCGAGAATTTGGTAAAGGAGCTCTTGAGCGTGATGAACCTCGGCGGCTTCGGCTTTGAGCCGAACGAAAAAGTTTTGGGCGCGGCGGGGGCCCTGGTTTTTTACGCGAGCGAAAAT
>JAFXRX010000178.1 GCA_017526045.1 Opitutales bacterium | reverse complement strand
GTTGAGCTTGCCGGGGGCTATCTGCTTGTTCTGCTCCTGTATTGCCGCGACAACCTGCGCGGGCGAAAGGCCGAGAGCGTCGAGCCTGTCGGGGTTCATCCAGATGCGCATGCAGTATTCCTTCGCGCCGAACACGTTGAATTCGCTGACGCCGTAAACGCGCGAGAGCCTGTCCTGGACTTGCGTTATGGCGTAGTTTGTAAGGTAGAGCTTGTCGCGCGTGCCGATGGGGGAAATCAGGTTTATGAAAACGAGCATGTCGGGCGAGCGCTTGCGCACCGTAACGCCCAAGTCGCGCACCTCTTTGGGCAGGCGCGCCTCCGCCTTTGACACGCGGCTTTGCACCTGCACCAAAGCCATGTCGATGTTCGTGCCGACTTCGAAAGTTACGTCGATTGTTACAGTGCCGTCGGCTCCGCAGCGGCTCGAAATATAGAGCATGCGCTCGACGCCGTTTACTTCCTGCTCGATGGGGGCCGCCACTGTGTCCATGATGACTTCCGGCGTCGCGCCCGCGTATTTTGTGGTGATGGCAATCGATGGCGGGACAATATTTGGGTATTGCGCAACCGGCAGCCTGAAAAAGCTTATCGAGCCGACTATGACAATGAGTATTGAAATTACGCTCGCAAAAATCGGGCGGTCGATAAAAAAGTGCGAAAATTTCATGCTATTTTTTCAATGCAGGTTTTACTTTTTTGTCGACTGAGGCGCGCTGCACGCCGTTTACAATAACCCTGTCGCTTTCCGACAAGCCCTCCTCTATTACGCGCTCGGAGCCAACGAGCTCGCCTATTTCAACCTTGCGGTAGCGCACAATGTCGCCCTCGTCGACGACATACACGAACCTGCCCACAAGGTCGGTGCCGATAGCAGCCTCGGGTATCAAAAGCTTTTCGCGCGGCTCGCCCGCCCGCAGCTCGAGCTCCGCAAACATCCCGGGGTAGAGGTCGCCGTTTTTGTTTTCGATTTCAGCGCGGAATTCGAGGCTGGAAGATTCGAGCTTGTTGTCGGCGTAAGTCAAATTTCCGAAAGCCCTCGCTTTGGAGTCGTCCATGAGAGAGAGCTTTACGGGCAAATTTTGCGTCTTGCCCGAATTCAAATCCTTCACAAGCCCGATTGAGTTGTACCTTATTATGTCGCGCTCGCTGACTTCAAAATACGCGTAAACCACGTCGCGCGACACTATGTCGGCAAGCAGCGTCTTGGAGTTTTCAACCAAATTGCCCTCGTCGACATACCTGCGGCTGACGTAGCCAGAAATTGGAGAGCGCACTTTTGTAAATTCAAGGTTGAGCTTCGCCTCGCGCAAATTCGCCTGCGCCATGAGCATCTTGGCGTTTTGCGATTTCAGCTCGGAAAGGCGCGTCTCGTAAACTTCGCGGGAAATAGCGTTAACCTGCAAGAGCTCCCGCGCGCGCTCCAAGTTCGATTTTGCAAGCTCGATTTTTGTTTTGATTTCGTCGATTGCGGCCTCCTGCGCCTCCACGACAGCCTCGAAAGGCCGCGCGTCGATTTCAAACAGAACCTCGCCCTCCTTCACCCTCGCGCCGTCCTTGAACAAAATTTTTTCGAGGTAGCCGTTTACGCGCGCCTTGATTTGCACGCTCTTCTCGCCCTCGATTCTCGCGGTGTACTTGTCCCAAATTTCAAGTTTGCGCTTTTGCGGCAGCATGACTTCCACAACCCTTGGGCTGTTCTGCGGAGCTGCGGCGGGCTCTTTTTTGCCGCAGCCGCACAAGATAAACGCGGGCAAAACGGCGGCTGCTGCAAGCGATGATTTTATAAAATTTTTAATGCGCATATTCCTCTCCCTAATAAATTTTTCCGAGAGGAAATCATACGCATTTAAAACGGCATTGCAAGATATAAACTAAAATAAATTCAGCCGATTTTCTATAAGTTTTACTATGCGCCAATCTGGATTTTCGCGCGGCGAGGGCGATGAAATTTCAAGCCAAATTGCGTCTTCTGGCAAGGCTTCCGCGACAATCTGCGGCCACTCGACGCACACAAGCTTCGGCTCGGGCACGATTTCGTCAATCAAAAGAGCCTCGTAGTCGGCGGGGGATTTCAGCCTGTAAGCGTCGACGTGGACAAAGTTCGCGCCGTTTTCGCTATAGGACATGCAGACGTTGTAAGACGGGCTTTTTACGGGCGAGGAAATGCCAAGCCCCTTTGCAAGGCCCTTTGCAAAAGTCGTCTTGCCCGCGCCCAGGCCGCCCACAAGCGCTATTACCCCCTGCGGATTTTCGCGCGCGATTTTGCAGGCGAGCCGCTCGGTTTGCATCGCGCTCTTGCACAAAACGCCGTCTTTTAAATTTTCCTCCATAAAAATAATCAAAAAGGCGACCCCGAATTTGCGCAATTCAAAATCGCCCCCGAAAAATTTTTTTGCCTTCGATTAAAGTTTCGAACAGAAGCGCGCGAAACGCTCCAAGCCCTTTTCGATTGTCTGCTCGCTTACAGCGTAGCTAAAGCGAATGTTGGGCTCCGAGCCGAATGCCGAACCCGGCACAACCGCCACAAGCTCGTCCTCCAAAAGCTTCGCGCAGAAATTCGCCGAGCTCATCCCAAACGACGAAATGTTCGGGAACACGTAGAACGCGCCCTTCGGGCGGCGGCACGAAACGCCCTTTATCGAGTTCAAGCCCTCGTAGAACATCAGCCTGCGGCGGTCGAACTGAACGATCATTTTCGAAAGAGCCTCGCTTGCCAAGTCGGGGCGTTTTAAAGCCTCCAATGCGCCGTACTGCGCGAATGTCGTGGCGTTCGAGCAAATCTGGCTTTGCAGGCTTGCGACGGCTTTTGCGATGTCGTCGGGCGCGCAAATTGTGCCAAGCCTCCAGCCCGTCATGGCGTAAGACTTGCTGAAGCCCGACGTGACGATTACGCGGCTCTGCGCCTCCGAGGAAAGGCTCGCGGGGCTTATCGCTTCCACCCCGTCGTAAACCAAACTTTCGTAAATTTCGTCAGCCAAAATGTAGAGGTCGTGCTTGATAGCAAAATCGACGATGTCCTGCAGCTCTTCTTTTGTGTAAACCGCGCCCGTCGGGTTGGACGGGGTCGTAAGAACTATCATCTTCGTATTCGGCGTCAAAGCCTTTTCAAGAATTGCGGAGTTGATTTTAAAGTCGCTTTCATCCCCCGCGTAAACGAACACGGGCTTGCCACCCGCAAGCTTCACCATTTCCGGATAGCTAACCCAATACGGCGCGGGGATTATGACTTCGTCCATAGGCGAAATTGTCGCAAGGAACGCCAGATAGCAGGAGAATTTTCCGCCGGGGCTTACGATGATGTTTGAAAATTTGATGTCTTTTAAGCCCTTTTTCTCCGTGTAATATTCGGCGAGAGCCTCGCGCAGGGCGGGAAGCCCGGGGGCGGGAATATATTTTGTCTTGCCCTCTGCAATCGCCTTCACGCACGCGTCCTTTATGAATTGCGGCGTGTCGAAATCAGGCTCGCCCGCGCCGAAGCCGCAGACGTCCTCGCCCGCCGCTTTCAACGCCTTCGCCTTTGCGTCGACTGCCAATGTCGGCGACGGAGATACATTCAATGCCCATGCTGATAATCTGCTATCCATAGTCTTTTAAAAAAACTGTTAAATATGAAAGTAAAAACAAAATAATTGCAATTCATTTTTGAGCAATTTTTAAACTTTCCGAAGGGGATGCGAAGCGGAAAAATTTTCGCAAAAATCAGCGCGGAAACAAAACTCGGCGGCGGGCCAAAAAGCGCAAAAAAACGCCGCCGCGCAAAAGCGCAAAGCGGCTGCGCGCCAAAAAAAAAGAAAACAAAAAAATGCGGAAAGCTTAAAAAAGCCTCCGCAAAAAGATTAAGCCGCGGGAAATTCCGCTCCGCCGCACCATTAAAAGCGCAGAAAAATTCGCGATTCCCCGAAAATGGCGACAGCCCTACAAATCGGCTTTTGGCGCGCTCAAAGGGCGCAGACCCAAGCCAATTTTATCAAAAATAAAAAGCAAGCGTTGCCAAACGGAAATTGTGGGCAGGCGCGCAAAGCGCGCCGCCGACAATCCTCATAAAAAAGCCTTTGATGCAGCTTTAAAAAGATGCAATCAACGCCTTCTTACTTTTTGCAAGCGCATTTTTTTGCGCAGGCTTTCTTAGCAGGCGCTTTCTTGGCAACAGCCTTCTTAGCCGGAGCCTTCTTTGCAACAGCCTTCTTGGCGGGCGCTTTTTTTGCGACTGCCTTCTTGGCGGGAGCCTTCTTCGCAACTGCTTTCTTAGCCGGTGCTTTTTTTGCAACAGCTTTTTTTGCTACTGGTTTCTTAGCCGCCGCTTTTTTAGCGGGAGCTTTTTTTGCAACAGCTTTCTTTGCCGGTGCCTTTACTGCTTTTTTTACTGCCATAGTCTTTTTGTTTGTGGATTTTTTTACGAACCGATGCCGCCCTGCCGCACAAACGACAAAACGCGCCCCGCTTTCGCGAAGCCGCATCGGTAAAAAATTTCAAAAATTTCTTCTGTAAAAAAATTGTCCGTTCCGAAAAATCTTTCGGAAATTCCGCCAAACATTTCAAGCGCAGGATTGATTTTGCGAACGCAAAAATCGCGGCGTTTTACCGCGCCGAATTTCAACGAATGTGCCTGCAAAATTTTCAAGATATTTTTTTATTGTGGGGAATAATAATAGCTCCATGAAGAAAATTTTTTGCGGCGGATTTTTGAATTTCCATATTCGGACGCCTCAAAAATTTATCTTCAATGAATGTGATTATTTTAATGTTAAAAAAAAATGCAATAAAAAATTGAATGAATTTTCAGAAAAATTTTTTTTGCAAAAATTTTTTCACGCAAAAAATTCCGCTCAAAAAACAGGAGAAAAAATTGCGCGCAAAAAATCATTCGATGAACATCAAATCCTCGAGCTCCCTGAAAAATCCCTTGTAGTCCATCCCGCAGCCGAACACGTATTTATCGGGGATTTCAAAGCATTCGAAGTCGGCCTTCGGCTCGCCGCCGTTTTTGGAAATCTTGTTGAGCAAGAAGCACGTTTTAATTTCGCGCGCGCCGCCCTCGCGCAATTTTTCAATGACTGTTTTTGCTGTAAGCCCCGTGTCCAAAATGTCGTCGATCAGCAGAACTCTGGGCGCGACCGCGCCTTCAATGCCGCCGAAAATTTTTACTTCTCCCGAAGATTTCGTCCCGTTATGGTAGCTCGAAACTTTTACGGAGCGCGCTTTCACATTCAAATTTATCCTGCTTAAAATCGCCTCCGCAAAAAACCTCGCGCCCTCCGCAAGCCATATGATTTCGACGTCTTCTCCCCCGCTTGCCAGGCAGAATTCGCGCGCCTGTATTGCGACTTCGCCAATGCGCCTTTGGATTGTTTTTTTGTCGAATAAAATTTTTGCGTTTTGCGGTATCTGCATAAAAAATTTTTTCTTACAATGAAATGCGCGCGCAAAATTTTTACAACAAAATTTGCGGCAAAAAAAAGCCGCGCAAATTCGCGCGGCCCCAGAAATTTTTATCGCGTTTTTTTTGAAAAACTATTTGCCCTGCACATTTTCAAACGGCGCAAGCGGCAAGCCCTCGGCGTTGAAAATGCTTGCCATCGGGCGCGCCCAGCCCTTGTGAAGGTAGCGCACGCCCTCGATTTTCGCGCCGCCCTGCGCTTTAAGCTCGACGACTTTTCCCGCGGCTTTTGCGGAAGAGGGGGAAGCCCACGTTCCGCCGCACAAAACTTCAAAGCCCAAAATTTCCTTGCCGAACGCGGGCTTTGACTTGCCGAAGTCTAACGCGACTTTCGCGCTGTTTGCGCCGTACGAAACTTTCGCGACCTTCGGGAAATCCGCCTTGATTTTCTTGTCGGCGTAGGAGTATTTTTTTGCGAGGTTTGCAAGGCGCGTTGCGGGGATGAGCTTTTCCGTCGGGTGCACGTCCTTCTCCTCGCCCAGGTCGATTAGCACCGCCATGTGCACGTTTTTAAGCTTGTTTGCGACAAGCTCCTGGTCGCGGCGCGGGCCAATCCAAAAGTCCCTGTCCATGCTCGGCAGCTGCATGAAATAAAACGGCATGTCTTCCTTGCCCCAATATTTGCGCCAGCAGTTTATGAGATGCTCGAACTTTTCCGCGTAGTGCTCGACGTGTATTGTCGCGTCGCTCTCGCCCTGGTACCAAATAAAACCCTTCGCGGTATAGCCCGCAAGCGGCGCAATTTTCGCGTTGTATAATATAGAGGGGACTGCGGTAAACCTGCCCCTGCCCCAAGGCTCGGGCTTGCCGCCGGGCTTGCGGATTTTGCTTGCGTCCTCGCCCGCGGCCTTCGCCGCTTCGACCTGCGCCTTGTACGCGCCCATCTTTTCGTTGAACTTTTGAAGCTCCGCCTCATAGTTGAAATTTTTGTTTTCGGCTTCGTACTTTTCAAGCTGCTGCTTAAAGCCGCTTACATTTCTCATGTCCTCTTTTGCAAGCCACACCGACATGAAGCTGCCCGAAAACGAAGTCTCGACAATCGCAATCGGAGAGTCCAAATAATTGTCGAGCTCGCGCGCGAAGAAAAACGCGACCGCGCTGACGTCCCTGCAGTTGCCTGAATTTATCTGCGCCCAGTGCGCGTTTTTTGGCAAGTCTTCCTGCGGAGCCGCGCTCGCGGCGTTTGCGGACATTCTGAAAAACCTCACGCATTTAAGCGACGCCGCGCTTTTGATTGCCTCCTCTGCGCCGTTTGCCTTTTTGAGCTCGAACTGCATATTCGACTGCCCGCCCGCAATCCAGACTTCGCCGACCAACACGTTTTTTATCGACTTCGAGAGGTTGCCGTTTTCGAAAATTCTAAGCTCCCTGTTTTCAAAAGATTTTTCAAGCGGCTTTAATTTCGCGCTCCACTTGCCGTCCGCGCCAGCGGTCGCGGAGGTTTTCGCGCCCGCGAATTCGATTTCAACTTTCGCGCTGGGGGAAGCCTTGCCCCAAATGTTTACAGGCTCGTTCGCCTGCAAGACCATGTTGTTTGAAAATATTTTGGGCAGCCACACCTCCGCAAGAACGAAGTTCGCCGCCGCCACAATAACAAATGCCAAGATTGTTTTTTTCATAAGGATTTAAAGTATATAAAGAGGGTTAAATTTTCCACAAAAAATTTTTTTCAAAAAAGTTGTTGACAAAAAAATGTAATAGTACAGACTGGAACACGAACTTAATAAAAATAAGTTTATTTTCAGTAGTAAGTTGGTAAGTAGTATGGGGCGTAAAAGAGGAAACTCTTTTACGCCTTCATTTTTTCTCAGCGGAAGAATTTCATTTTTTCGCGCAGCCGCTCGAGCGGCACTCCCTTTGTTTCAGGGTAAAACACGGCGACGACCGCAAGCTGGACTATCGTCATAAAAAAGAAGAGGAAGAACGGAAAGCTGCCGTTTAGCTTGACGCTTTCAAAGCCGAAGTCCGCGCCGTCGAGCTTCAGCATATAGGGGAAGACGAGGGCTATTATAAAGCAGAAAATCCAGTGCGCCGAAGCCCCGAACGAGACGCCCTTTGCGCGGGCGGCTATCGGGAAAATCTCGCTTATGTACACCCAGATGACCGCGCCCTGCGACATCGCAAAAAACGCGATGTAGACGGAAAGCACATAGACCATCGCGCCCTGCATTTGCCCCGTTTTCAGGATTGCGGCGGCGGCAAGCAGCATCAAAGAAGTCCCGCACGCGCCTATTAAAAGCAGGGTCTTGCGCCCGATTTTGTCGATTAAAAACATCGCAAGAATTGTGAACGAAAAATTCGCCGCCCCCACGATTACCGCCGAAAGATTTTCGTCAAGCCCGGTGCCCGAGAAGATGTCGTTTATATAATAGAGCACAGCGTTGATGCCCGAAAACTGGTTGAAAAAAGAAATTGTAAACGCCAAAAACAGAGGGAATGCAAACGCCCTGCACAAAAGCGGCGGATTGCCGAGCCTGCGCGCGCTCTCCAAAGAGGCGTCGATTTCCGCGATGGTTTCGCCCTCCGCGCCCGGGGCGATTTTTTCAAGAACCGCCCTCGCCTCGTTTCTGCGCCCGACTTTCACAAGCCAGTAAGCGGAGCGCGGGACAAAAAAGAGCATAGTTAAAAACAAGGCGGCGGGCAAAGCCTCGACGCCGAGCTTCACGCGCCAGTCCAAAGAATTTGCGTCGAAGCCGAAGAGAGAGACGATGTAGTTTGAAAGATACGCAAGCAAAATGCCGCCGACAATGTTGCCCTGGAATGTCGCGACAAATACGCCCCTGTATTTCGCGGGGGCGATTTCGGCAATGTACATCGGCGCGATGACGGAGGCGACGCCTATGCCCACGCCGCCGACAAACCTGAAAAAGAGCATCGAATGCCAGCCCCAGGCAAGCGCGCAGCCGACTGCCGAGACGAAAAACAAAGCTCCAGTAATTTTAAGGGAGTCCCGCCTGCCCAGTTTGTCCGCGGGCAAAGACGCGCAAAGAGCCCCGAGCATAGTGCCCAAAAGCGCGATTGAAACAGTAAAGCCCTTGCCCCACTCGTCGAGCGCGTAAACTTTTTCAAGCGAGGGGATGACGCCCGCAATAACCGCGGTGTCGAACCCGAACAAAAGCCCCGCAAGCGCGGCGGCAAACGCGCTGAGCATCAGCGGCCTTGTAATTTTTAATTCGTTTTGATTTTCCATATCGGCAAAAGTCTGTATGAAAATAAAAGTTTATAAAGCGCGGCGTTTTTTAAAAGAAAATTTTTGATTTTTTTTGTCGAAAAAAGCGGCGGAAACAAAATAATTGAAAATATGATAAAAATTATCGCAGTCGGAAAGATGAAAAACAAAGCCCTCGCGGAACTCGCGCAGGAATACCAAAAGCGGCTCTCAAAATACGACAAGCTTGAAATTGTCGAAATAAAAGACTCCGACGCGCGGCGCGAAGGCGAAAAAATTTTGGAAATTTTAAAGGGCGCGAAGGCGAAAATCTACGCGATGGCGGAAGAGGGAAAATGCCGAAGCTCAGAGGATTTTTCAAAAACGCTCGAAGAGGATTTGGCGAAATTCGGAGCGTCGGTTTTTATCATCGGCGGGCCCTACGGGCTCTCGGGCGAAGTCAAAAGCCGCGCAAACGAGCTGCTGTCGCTCTCGCCGATGACGTTCACCCACGAGTGGGCGCGCGCGATTTTGCTCGAGCAGATATACCGCGCAAAATCTATTTCCGCATGCTCTGGCTACCACCACAAATAAAAAATTTTTCAAAAAGATTTTCCGTCTTTGCTTTTTATCTGTTACTCAATATTTGTTCGCCGCATTTTTTTAATTGAAAAAGCTCTTGGCGGACGCCGCGGAAAGAGCGGAGAGGTTGACGTAGCGCGAGCGCAAAAGCGAGAGGTTTGAGTGCCCCATGTTTAGTTGAAGCCGGGGCAAGTCTGAAAACTTTTTTGCAAAGTAGCTTGCGTAGGTATGGCGCAGAACGTCCTGTACCCACGCGCCGCGGAAGCCCGAATCGTCGCGGATTTTGCGCCATTTGCTTTGCCAATTTTTGGGGCAGATTTTTTGCTCGGATTGTTGCGGAGCGAGCCGCTTTTTTTAAAGGCGAAAAAATTTCAACATGCCGTACGCCTCCTGTTTTCGAGCAGATTGAGCGGACAGTTATAGTGTTTTCCGATAAATCGACGTCCCGCCAACAAAGGCGGCGAACCTCGCGCGGGCGGATTCCCGCAAAAATCATTAAAGCCGCGGGCGCTAAACAGCCCTCAATTTTACCCGCATTTTCAAGGATTTTTTTAACTTGCTCGATGCTAAGCGGCAGAATTTCGCGCTCAATTACACGCTTACGCTCAATGCACTTTATGGGGTTTTTACTGCACCACTGCCTGCGCAAGGCAAATTCAAAAATCGCATGCAAAAATGCCCTGCCTTTGTTGTACTGAGAGGGAGTTGAAAACGCTTTATTTAGCCACATTTCACAATCCCCAACACTCAAATTTGAAAAGTTGCGGGCGGCAAGCTCTGGGGATTTTTTTATTAGGCGGTTGCCAAGATATTTTATATCCCGCAAACTGTCTTTGCGCAGGTGGGATTTGGATAAAATGTAGAGCTTGAAGCCCTCGATAAACGACATTTCTTTTATCCTGAAATTTGCTTTGCCGCATTCTATAATTTTTGCACAAAACTGAATTTCACTCATGCCCGAATTTTTTGGCATGAAGTCTAATATATTTTTTATAAGCCTCGCCGCATCCACCAGCGACAAGCCTGTGCCCTTTAAAATTGCTTTTGCTATGTCTTGTTCGTGTGTCATGGTATTCAGAATACTTATGTCAAATAAAATGTTCAAATTTAGGGTGGAAATCTTTGATAGAATTGAAGTTTTTTGTTTTTAGGGGCTAACACAAACAAGCGCAAATTTTAAAGTTCTTAAAATTTTCCGTTTTATAATATACTTATAATCAATCTCTTAACATCAAAAACAAGCATACAGTATTCTGAATACTGTATGCTTTGTTTTATAAGAAGACAGATGTTATGAATACAAGTTATTTGCTTAAAAATAAATTTCATTACTTGGGTGCATTTATTTTTTATGCGGGGAACACACTCCGAAAATCACGCCCTACATAAACAAATTTCAAATACATTAAAAAAAATTCAAAATTTTTGTGAGATTTTTTTCAAACCCTCCAATAAGCAATATGAGGGGATAAAATATCCCCTCACCAACCCCAACAAAATCACGAGAAAAAATATGGAAATCAAAGACGTAAAAACAATAGAAGACCTCTATAACTTCTGCAAAGAGCTAAAAAAGCAAAATAATGGAAAGTTCTACAAGCTTGAAGATTGCAACTTAGAGAATTTCGAAAATAAAGGCGGTGTAGAAATATACTTCGACGACAAAGAAAAAATAGACGGAGAGTTTCCGCGCATCGTCCATATCGGAGAATCGGAGGATTTTTTAAAACGATTAAGACATCATAAAAATGGGAATAAAAGAGGGAATGAAAGCGGATCTATATTTCGTGAAAATATTAAGGAGGCTATTGAAAATTTCTTTAACGAATACCCATATTGGAACAAACAAGAAAAGGAATTAACGGAAGAAGAAATAAAAAAAGAATTAGATAAAAAAGTAAGCCAATATATATGTGAACTTCCATTTCTTATAATAGACAAAGGCGACAAAGAAAAGCTTATAGAAATCGCGGCAAAATCTGTGTTGGATGGCAAAATAAAAGTCTCGGAGCATTGGCTTGGAAGTTTTTCAGATAATGACGAAGTCAAGAGATCAGGACTTTGGAATGTCGATGTTGTGAATAAAATTTTAAAGAAATACATTTAACCCCTGCTTCGGCAGGAAAAACTAAAAAACAAAACAAAGGTAAAAAATGAAATACAATACACCGAAAATTATCGCAAAGAACAACCCCAAAGGCTCATTCGCAGCCGGCTGCCCGGCACAAAACAGAGGAAGAGACATCTTTGGAAACAACAAATGCTTAGCGTGTGAAAGAACACTGTAGTTAAACTTGCCCTTGGATATCAGGATTTTGGTATCCAAGGGTATCTCTTAAGAAGAATAAATGCAAAAAAAATTAAAACCATGAAATACAATACACCAAAACTTATAGCCAAGAATAAAAAATTAGGCAATTTTGCAGCAGGTTGCCCGAACAAAGACCAGCTTATACTTGGAGCATCCCAAACTCCATGCGAAAGAGCTGATTAGAGAACAACTTTAGGTATTTAAATGTTATGATTTCGCATGAAGAAAAATTTTATAATAATATAAAAAATATCAATACAAACATTCC
>JAFXRX010000177.1 GCA_017526045.1 Opitutales bacterium | reverse complement strand
CACGCGGCCACAGCCACGCAGAAAACCGTTGACGGCCCCTCCAAGAAGGACTGGCGCGGCGGCAGAGGCATCTTGGAAAACATCATCCCCTCCTCCACTGGCGCTGCAAAGGCTGTCGGCAAAGTTCTTCCGGAGCTCAACGGCAAATTGACGGGCATGTCGATGCGCGTTCCCACTTCCGACGTTTCGGTTGTCGACTTGACAGTCGAACTCGAAAAGGGCTGCACATACGAAGAAATCTGCGCTGCCATGAAGGAAGCTTCTGAAGGCGAACTCAAGGGCATCCTCGGCTACACCGACGAAGCCGTTGTTTCGACAGACTTCCGCAACTGCTCCAAGACTTCCATCTTCGACGCCAAGGCGGGCATCCAGCTCGACCCGACGTTCGTCAAGGTTGTTTCTTGGTACGACAACGAATGGGGCTATTCCAACAAGGTTTTGGAAATGGCTCGCGTTATCGCCAAGTAATTGGGCTTTAACCGATTTTTTAAAGGGCGCACTTTGGGGTGCGCTCTTTTTTTTGTAGAAGAAGGGACGCCCGCTGCCAAATTAAAAAAACACAGAGCACAACCTGCCAGAAACTTAACGAAAAAATAGTCCTGGAAAATAGAAAAATTTTTTTGGAGAAGAATTTTTCAAATTCCCAAATCTTAAAAAACATCTTTTGTTGCAGATTTTTTTATGTTGCAAAAAGTTCGCAACGCGCCAATATAGGTAGGATATTTTTATAAACAAACAAAGTCTAAAAATAAAAAGACAATGAACAAAAAAACACTCCGCGATATAGACTTAAAAGGCAAAAAGGTAATCATGCGCGTTGACTTCAACGTGCCCGTAAAAGAAGGCGTCATAAAAGACGACACGCGCATTAAGGGCGCCCTGCCCTCAATCAAGTACGTCTTGGAGCAAGGCGGAAGCCTCGTTTTGATGTCGCACATGGGCCGCCCCGACGAAAAGGGCATCACGGCAGACACCACGATGAAAATCGTCGCTGACTACCTCTCAAAGCTTTTGGAAAAGCCCGTAAAGTTCGTCGCCGACTGCGCCGCGGCCGACGCGGAAGTCGCCGCAATGAAAGCGGGCGACATCGTCATGCTTGAAAACACCCGCTACCACAAGGAAGAGCAGGCAAAGTGTAAACAGAAGGAAGGCGAAAGCGACGAAGATTTCAAGGCGCGCAAGGCGGCTTTGAAAGAGCAGCAAAAAGAGCTTGCAAAGAAGCTCGCCTCCTATGGCGACGTCTTCTGCAACGACGCATTCGGCACCGCGCACCGCGCGCACGCCTCCACTGCGGTCATCACAAAGTACATTTCAACGTCCGTCGCTGGCTTTTTGATGGAAAAGGAAATCGAATATCTTGGCAGCGCGGTTGAAAACCCCGTGCGCCCGTTTGTCGCAATCTTGGGCGGCGCGAAAGTTTCCGACAAGCTCGCGGTCGTAAAAAATCTCCTCAACAAAGTCGACACGCTCATCATCGGCGGCGGCATGGCTTACACATTCTTGAAGGCTCTCGGCAAGAAAATCGGCAACTCCCTCTGCGAAGAAGACCAAATCGAATACGCAAAGGAAATGATGGCGAAGGCCAAGGAGCTCGGCGTAAAATTCCTCCTGCCAGTCGACAACGTCGCGGCGGACAAGTTCGACCCCGAAGCCAACACGCAGGTTGTCGAGGAAATCCCCGACGGCTGGATGGGCTTGGACATCGGCCCCAAGACCGTCGCGCTTTACTCCGACGCAATCAAGAGCGCAAAGACTGTCGTCTGGAACGGCCCCATGGGCTGCTTTGAAATGGAAAAGTTCAACAAGGGCACATTCGGCGTATGCGAAGCTGTCGCGCAGGTCAAGGCAAACGGCGGCATCTCGATTATCGGCGGCGGCGACAGCGTCGCGGCGGTAAACAAGAGCGGACAGGCCCCGAAGATGTCGCACGTCTCCACGGGCGGCGGCGCAAGCCTCGAATTCTTGGAAGGCAAGGAGCTCCCGGGCGTAGTATCGCTCAACGACAAGTAATTTAATCTATAAACAGAAAGAAAAATCATGGCACGCAGATATTTTATCGCAGGCAACTGGAAAATGAACAAGACTTCCTCCGAAGCCGCCGCTCTCGCAAAGGGCGTCGTCGAGGCGGTCGGCAACGTAAGCAATGTGGACATTGCAATCTGCCCGACATTTACTTCGCTCGAATCGGCTGAAAAGGCAATCGAAGGCTCGAATGTAAAGCTCGGCGCGCAGAATATGTACTTTGAGCAAAGCGGCGCCTACACCGGCGAAATTTCCGCGGCAATGCTCAGGGAGCTGCACTGCGCATACGTAATTCTGGGGCACAGCGAACGCCGCCAGTATTTCAAGGAATGCGACTGCCTCATCAACAAGAAGGTGAAGGCCGCCGTTGCGTCTTCTTTGAAGCCCATTTTGTGCGTCGGCGAAACTTTGGAAGAGCGCGAAAGCGGCAAGACAATCGAAGTCGTTTCCAAGCAGACAAAGGGCGGCTTGGAAGGCTTGAGCTCCGACGAAGCCTTGAAGGTTGTCGTCGCCTACGAGCCCGTTTGGGCTATCGGCACGGGCAAAACCGCGACCCCCGCAATGGCTCAAGAGGTGCATGCGGAAATCCGCAAGGTCTTGGCTGAAATGTTCGGCGCGAATGTCGCCGAAAAAATCCAAATCCTCTACGGCGGCTCCATGAAGCCCGAAAACGCCGACGAGCTGCTCGCGCAGAAGGACATCGACGGCGGCCTTATCGGCGGCGCGGCTTTGAAGGCGGACTCGTTTGCGGCTTTGGTAAACTCCGCAGTAAAGCTTGCGTAATTAATAAAACAAATAAAATTTCAGGGCGCGAAGGTTTTTCTTCGCGTCTTTTTTTTGCGAAAGCCAAGCCGCAAAAAACGCGCAAAACTCGGGGCGCAAAAAAAGCGGAAGCGCATAAAACGCTTCCGCATTTGTTTTTATAAAAAGCCCGCGCCCTATTTCTTGGAGCTGAACGGCGCGAACAAAATGTTCTTGAATTTCAGCGTGCCCTTTTCGCAGACAAAGCCCGCTTCGCCGTCGGGGGCGATTTCATAGCCCGACTTTTGCGAGATTGTCTCGTAGGGGAACGAGAGGAAGCGGCGGTCGGCATAGTGGCCGCACAAGTTTGTGTTCGGGGAAATTCTTACGTTTTCCTCCTCGACAAAAATCAAAAAGCGCGTAAAGCGGCCGTGTTTGGTTTCGTCAAACTTGTTGCCCGGCTTGATTGCGCCGTTTATGGAGCCGATTGAAGTCTCGCCCTTGTCGGTGTTAAGCTGGCTCAGCTTTATGCGGACAGCCTTCGAAGTGTCGCCCTTCGGGGCGCGGACGAAGAAATAGCCCTCGCCCGCTTCGTCGGCGTTGAATTCAAAGGCGATTGAATAAACGCCCTTTGCGCCGTTTATGAAAAGCGGATTGTCGCCCGCTGTTCCAACGAGCTCGCCGTTTTCGCACTTCCAGTTTTTGCCCGCGGTCTTACCCGCCGAAAGGTCGTCTTTGAATATGAAAGTCGAAACCGGCCATTGCTTGGAGTTCGACTTCACCTCGACCACCTTCTTGAGGACGTTTGACTCGCCCTTTACAAAAACTTCCTTTGCCGCGATACCGAACGCTGCCGCCGCAACCGCGATTATAGAAAAAATCAATGCTTTTTTCATGTCAAAAAATCCCTTCTATTAGAATACGCGATATTCCTTGTGGATAAACTTGTTCGCCTCGGGCAAGTTGCGGCATACGCCCTTCTTGTAATCCCAGTCGATTGTCTTGTTGCCCATGCGCAGCGAGAGCACGCCCAAGAGGCCCCATTCGGTCAAATCCATCGAGTGGTCGACGAAGTTTGAGCCCGGGGTCGGCCCGCCTTGGCAGGCGCGGATAAATTCCATGCGGGCGTTGCCGTCGGGAACGCGCGCGTACTTTTTGGGCGGGCGGTTTTTGCGGAATTCCTCCCAGCGTTCCGCCGGCAAGAGGCGGGCGCGCATGCCGTAGTCGTCGGTGTCGATAATCGCGCCCTTTGTGCCGACATAGAGCATGCCCGTGTGCGGGATGTCTTTTTCTTCCTTAAAGAGGCCGTCGGGCAGGTCTTTGAGGTGCGGGCGGCACTTGCCTTCGTACCAGTTGAAGACAACCGGCTTCGGGCGGGTCGCCGACTTGCCGATTTCGTACTTCACCTTCGCCCACTTCGGGCATGAAAATTCCGTCGCGCCCTCGGACTCCGAAGAGACTTTGACATCTCCGCGCAAGTCGATTGAGGTGAAAATCGGGTCGAACATGTGGCAAGCCATATCGCCGATTGCGCCGGTGCCCCAATCCCACATGCCGCGCCAGTCGAAGGGGACGTAGTCGGGGTTGTAGTTGTAGAACTTCGAAACGCCCAGCCACAAGTTCCAGTCGAGGGTTACGGGGACGTTGAATTTCTTGTCGGGGTCGGGAACGGGCAAGCCCTGCGGCCAAACCGGACGGTTCGTCCAGATGTGGACTTCAGTAACGTCGCCGATTACGCCGGCTTCAATCCATTCCTTGAGGTCGCGGCAGCCGTTGTAGGCGTGGCCGTGGTTGCCCATTTGGGTCACCAAGCCCGTTTTTGCCGCGAGCTTCTTCAAATATCTCGCCTCGCCGATTGTGTGGGTTGCGGGCTTTTCGACATAGACGTGCTTGCCCAAATTCAACGCCAAAACCGCCGCGGGAAAGTGCGTATGGTCGGGCGTGGCAATCAAAACCGCGTCGATGTTGTCCTTTTGCTCCTGCAGCATCTTGCGGTAGTCGCGGTAGCGCGGAACGTTCGGGTTTGCGTTGAACCTGCCGCTGCCCCTGTCGAAATCGACGTCGGCAAACGCGGTAAATTCCACGCCGCGCTCCATTTGCCCCGCGTCAACCGCGCCCTGGCCGCCGCAGCCGATGACCGCGAGGCGCACTTTTTTGTCCGGGCTAACCAGATTGGCGTGCGGAGATTTCCAATTTTTGTCAATGACTTCCTCTTTGCCGAACAAAGACGGCGCAAGCGCCAAGCCCGCGCCCGCCATGGCGGCAGTTTGCAAGAAGTCCCTGCGAGATATTATATTCAACATAAGTCTCCCCTATTTTCAGTATTTGGGTTAAAATATTTCCGAAGCGCGCAAAAAGCCCGCCCCGAAAATACCATAGGTTTTATTTACACCGTAAAATTTTGAATAATTATGCGGGCAAGTCAAACACTTATTTTGCGCCGCCAAGCCACTTTACAAAGAAGGCCCTGCGGATGTCGGCAAGCTCCCTGTTGTCGGGGCTTTTGGCGTTTTCAAAGCTGTGCCCCGCGCCCTCTGATATTACGCATTCGACATTTTTTGCGCCGGCTTTCTTGGCTTTTTCGAAAATGTAGTCGGCTGCAACGCGCGGGACGATTTTATCGCTTGCGCCCTGCAAGAT
>JAFXRX010000176.1 GCA_017526045.1 Opitutales bacterium | reverse complement strand
CATTGCGTATTCCCCCACCCTCGAAAACTGGTGCAGCCCCGCGTTCCAGCCGATAACCGCGTGGTCGTCAACCCTGACGTGCCCGCCCAGAGCCGTATGCGCGCTCATAATCACAAAATTGCCCACAACGCAGTCGTGCGCAACGTGGCTATAGGCAATGAAAAGATTGTTGTTGCCGATTGTTGTGAAGGTGTTGTCGGCGGTTGCGAGGTGGGCTGTGGTGTATTCGCGGAATACGTTGTTGTCTCCTATCACAAGCCCCGTCGTGCCGCCCTTGTACTTCAAGTCGTTTGTCTTGCCGCCGATGAACGCGTACGGGAAAACCTGGTTGTTTTTGCCCATTTTGGTAAAGCCGTCGACAGTCGCGTGGTGGGCTACTATTGTGCCCGAGCCAAGCTCGACTTCCGCACCGATGTAGGCGTATGCGCCGATTTCAACGTCGTCTGCAAGCTTTGCGCCGCTTTCCACTATTGCGGTAGGATGTATTTTTGGCATAATGTTTTGAAATTGAAATTAGTATGCGCTTGCGGCGTCGAGAAGCGTGAAAAGAAGCGTCGCCGAGCTTACGGGCTTGCCGCCGACTTTGCAGACTGCCTCCGCGCTTGCGATTTTGCCGTTTTTAATCTGCAAAATTTTGGCGTCGATTTCCAGCTGGTCGCCGGGGACTACGGGCTTGCGGAATTTCACCTTGTCCGCGCTCATAAAGAATGCGATTTTGTTTTCCGCCGACACTCTGCGGAACATCAAAATGCCCGCCGCCTGCGCCATTGCCTCGAGCTGCAAAACGCCCGGCATAACGGGGTTGCCCGGGAAGTGCCCCTGGAAGTACGGCTCGTTTATCGTTATGTTTTTGATTGCCGTAAGCTCGTCCTCGCCGCGGGTTTCGACGACGCGGTCAATCATAATGAACGGGTAGCGGTGCGGCATCAAATCGATAATCCTGCGGATGTCGAGCGAAGTTTCCGTAAAAATCTTGGCTTTCGGCGCGGGCTCCGCAGCCTTCTTGGGCTCGGCTTTTGCCTCGTTCATCTTTTCGAAGATTTTAGAGGTGAGCTTTGCGTTAAACGCGTGCCCCGGGCGGATTGCGATGATGTGCGCCTTGAGTCGCTTGCCAAGCAGGGAGATGTCGCCCAAAATGTCCAAAATCTTGTGGCGGACAAATTCGTCCTGGAAGCGAAGGGGCTCTTTTGAAAGGATTTTGTCGCCCTTTATGACTATTGCCGAATCGAGGCTGCCGCCCTGGATTTTGCCCATTTTAAGCAGAGCCTCGATGTCCTCGTAAACAGTGAAAGTGCGGGCGGGCGCAATGCCGCTTGCGTATGTTTCGGCGTCGATGTCGATTGAAAGGTGCTGCGTGTGTATGCCGCGGTCGTCGGCGGAAGTGCAGGTGATTTTAAGGCCGTCGTACGGCAGAGCGATAATCGAGCGGTTGCCCTCGCTGATAGAAATCGGGCCTTTGAGCTCGTAAAATTCCCTCTCGACGTCCTGCTCGACGGGCTCGGCCTGCAAAATCAAATTCACGAAGAATTTTGAGGAGCCGTCCAAAATCGGGGGCTCTGCCGCGTTCATTTCGACGTACACATTGTCGATATCCATGCTCCACAAAGCCGACATGACGTGCTCTATGGTGTGAAGCTTTACGTGCCCCTGCGCGATGCTAGTGTTGCGCACCAAGTCGTCCACAAGCTCGATTGAGGGCTTTATTTCGGGCTTTCCGTAAATATCTATGCGCCTGAAAACTATGCCCGTATTTACGGGGGCGGGTTTTAAGCTTAGCGTAACATTTGCGGCTGTGTGCAAAGACGTGCCGCTTATGCTTACTTCTCTTAATATGGTTCTCTGTTTCATTATTAAGTACAT
>JAFXRX010000012.1 GCA_017526045.1 Opitutales bacterium | reverse complement strand
TTGTGCTTGCCGCCCGCGCGTATGCACTTTTGCGTGTCCGCAGCCCTCTTGAAGGGGGACTTCATGTCGCCCAAGAAGTACGGCACAAACTGGTTCATGCCCGCGTTTGTGAAAAGCAGGTTGGGGGAGGTGGGCATAAGCGACGCGGAGGGCACCACAGTGTGCGCCTTCGCTTCGAAAAAGTCCAAAAAGCTCTTTCTGATTTCCGAGGAATTCATTTCGTTTTATTATAGACGTTCGATTATGGCGTCGGCCATTTCTTTTGTTGAAACGGAGGCGTTGCCGAATGCGATGTCGCCGGTTCTTACGCCGTCGCAGACAGCCTTGCGCACTGCGTCTTCGATTTTCTTGGCGATGTCGCCGCGGCCGAAGGAGTAGCGCATCATCATCGCCGCCGAAAGAATTTGCGCGCACGGGTTTGCAATTCCCTTGCCCGCGATGTCGGGGGCTGTGCCGCCCGCGGGCTCGTACAGCCCGAATTTAAGCCCGAGCGAATTTGCGCCGTCGCCCAAAGACGCGGAGCAAAGCATGCCCAAAGAGCCGCAGATTACTGCCATTTCGTCGGAGAGAATGTCGCCGAACATGTTTTCCGTAACCAGGACGTCGAACTGGTTGGGGTCGCGGGCAAGCTGCATTGCGGCGTTGTCCACATAGAGGTGCTTCAGCTCGATTTGCGGGTAATTCTTCTGCATGAAGTTTACGATGGTCTTTCTCCACAAAACGGAAGTCTGCAAGACGTTCGCCTTGTCGACCGAGCAGATTTTCTTGCCGCGCGCAAGGGCGGTCTGCGCCGCGACTTCGGCGATGCGCTCGATTTCGGAGACCTTGTAGCTCATGGTGTCGCAGGCGGCGGTTTCGCCTTCGGGGGTCTGGTAGGTTTTCTTTTCGCCGAAGTAAATGCCGCCTGTAAGCTCGCGGATGCAAACCATGTCGATGCCGTTTGGAATTCTTTCCTTTTTAAGCGGCGAGGCGTCCGTAAGCTGCGGGTACAAAAGCCCCGGGCGAATGTTTGCAAAGAGCTTGAAAATTTTGCGAAGCGGCAGAAGTGCGGCGCGCTCGGGCTGCTTTTCGGGCGGGAGGTTTTCCCACTTCGGGCCGCCGACGGAGCCGAAGAGAATTGCGTCGGCTTGCTTGCAGGCGTCGATTGTCGATTGGGGCAGGGCTTCGCCGTGGCTGTCTATTGCGGCCCCGCCGACGTCGTGGCGCGTGTACGCCAATTCAAAATCTTCGCCCTTGCAGGCGCATTCAAGCACCCTAAGAGCCTGGTCCATTACTTCCGGGCCGATGCCGTCGCCCGCCAAAACAGTGAATTTGAACGTTTTTTTCATAATCAACTTAAAAAAATTGCAAACGATTAAAAGGCAAATTTGCCGCCTTGTAAATACTTTTCATTGACAATATTATTTTGAAAAATGTATATTCTACGCCGAAAAATAGAGTGTATGTTATCGACCGCACGAGAAAGACTTTTAAAAAAACAGACATGCGAAGCGGCAGCGGCTTTGTTTGCGGGCAAAGCCCCCGACGCCGAGGGGCTTAAGCCTTTTGTCGAGGGCAGGCTGCTTGCGGTAAAAGAGGCGCACATTGAGGGCGCGACGGGTTACACCGTATGCCGCGCAAACAGCGACGTAATCGACTGCGTCATTTTAAATTTGTACGAGGCTTTTTTGAAGGCGAACTGCGCGGGCGAAAACTCAAAATATTTCGGCGACTTTTGCGTCGTTGCGCTCGGCGGATACGGCCGCCGCGAGCTCTGCCCCAAAAGCGACATCGACATAATGTTTTTGTATTCCGACGCGGGCGTCCCCGACGATTTCAAGACTTCGGCAATCGACGCAATTATGTACCCGCTCTGGAACGTCGGCTACAAGCTCGGGCACTCAAGCCGCACGATTTCCGAAACTTTGGAGGACGCCCAAAGCGACGTCCTAACAAAAACCGCGATGCTCGACGCCCGCTTTATCTGCGGAAATTTCGGCGTGTTCGGCGAATTCAGCACGAGCTTTAAAAGAATGTCGGAAAAGACCGCGGCAAAGCACATCGACGAGCTTTTGAGGCTCAAAACCCTGCGCCATAAAAAGTACGACTGGTCGCCTTACGTCCAGGAGCCCAACGTAAAAAACGGCGTGGGCTCTCTGCGCGACTACCAGACGCTCCTGTGGGTTGCAAAGCTCAAAACGGGCGCGGAGTCTCTTATAGATTTGGCGCGCAAAAAGATAATTTCGGTTGTCGAGTACAAGTCGTTAAGGCGTGCGCACAATTTGCTTTTGCGCACCCGCAACCAGATGCACTATTTTTCAAGCCGCGAAAACGATTTGCTCGACTTGGAGCTCCAGCCCAAAGTCGCGCTGCCGATTGGCTACAAGGAGGAGGACGTAATAAAGCGCGTCGAGCATTTCATGCGCGACATCTACTACTCTTTGCGCGAAATCGACTCCATCTCAAAAACCGCCCGCAAGCGCATGAAAATCGTCCTGCCCGAGGACATCGAAGAGACTCTTGGCATACGCCGCGACAGCCTCTCGAAAGTCCGCTACTTCGAAGGCTTCATTGTGCGCAACGGCTTTGTGTACGCGCAAAATTCCCTCGTGTTCAGGAAGGACCCGACGCTTCTTATAAAAGTGTTCCGCTGCTGCCAGCAGTTCGGAGCTCTCCTTTCCGACGAGCTTGAAATTATGATACGCGACCACGCGCATTTAATCGACGACAGCGTCCGCGCAAGCAAGTCCGCAAACGAGGAGTTCATGAAAATTTTGCGCTCCGACTGGAACGTATACCCCATACTTTCCAAGATGCACTTTCTGGATATTTTGGGCAAATTCATTCCCGAGTTCGGCGAAATTACCTGCCTTGTCCAGCACGAATTCTACCACCGCTACACCGCCGACATCCACACGCTAAACACCATCGAGGAGCTCGACAAAATCTTCGGCGCAAACGTCGAGGACGAGCCCTACGGCTACTACCACGCCGTCCTTTCCGACAGCAAAAATTCGTCGCTGTTGTACCTCGCGCTTCTTTTGCACGACTTGGGAAAATCCGACGGCACGAAGGGGCACGCCGAAGTCGGGGCTGAAATCGCGGCAAAAATTTTGGCGAGATTCGACATCCCCGACGACGAAAAGGAGCTCGTGATTTTCCTTGTAAAGCACCATCTGATGATGGCGCGCTACTGGCAGTCAAACGACATCGAAGACGAAAACGTAATCGAAAAATTTGTCGAAAAAATAATCGACCCCGACCGCCTGAAATTTTTGTACGTTCTTACGTTCTGCGACGCCAAAAGCACGTCCTCGACGCTCTGGAATTCGTACAAGCAGTCTCTGCACACAATGCTCTACCGCAACACGCTGCGCAAAATGCAGTCGACGCCCGAAAAGATTGAGGCTCTGTACGAGGAGCGCAGGCAGAAAGTGGTCGAGGGCATTTTGAAGTCGGGGGAAATCAGCACGGGCGAGGACGAAATTATGGCGCACATAAACAACCTGCCGCGCAACTACTTTCTCTTCCACGGCCGCGACGACCTCATACTGCACATGAATATGGTCCACACCTACATCGAGCGCGAGCGCAACTGCATGCAGACAAACCCGCCGTCCGCGCCGCTGCCGGTTTTCGAGTGGCGCAACGACCCGAATATGTCGCTTTCCACAGTTTCAATCGTAACCCGCGACATCGGCGGGCTCTACTTCAAGCTCGCGAGCGCGCTTACATACGCGGGGCTTAACATTTTGGGCTCGAAGGCAATTTCGCGCGCCGACGGAATAATTATCGACACTTTTTACGTCACAAGCGTCGGCGGCGGGGCTGTGCAAAACGAGCGCACATTGGAGCTTTTTTCAAACGCAATACTAAAAATCTTCGGGGCGGGGCAGGACCTTGTGCCGCCGACGCCGCGCAATTCTGGGGAATTCCCAAGCAGAATTTCCGTCAAGGCTTCGCCGCAAAAGACGACGGTGGAGGTCATCGCAAAAGACCGCCCGGGGCTTCTGTGCTCGATAACAAAGGCGATTTACGACTGCGGCTTTGAAATTCTGTTCGGGCGCATCAGCGTTGACGGAGGGTGGGGGACGAACAACTTTTTAATCAAGGCTCGTTCGGATTTTGAGAATCCTACAATCGAGGGCCTCGAAGAAAAAATCCGCGCCTCGCTGTAAAATTGCGTATGGAAAATTTAAAAATAGCGTCGTTTTATTATATACACGGCTTTGCCTCGGGCAAAAGCAGCTCCACTTGTCAAAAAATCAGCGAGCGCATCCCGGGCGCAAAAGCCCTTGCTTACGACAGCTCAAAACCCTTCATGCAAAATTTAAAATCGCTCGCCTCCCAAATCGAAAACGACCGCGAGCCCTGCTGTATAATAGGCTCGTCTTTGGGCGCGTTTTACGCGATGAGCCTAAGCCCCTTTGCCCATTGTTGCAGAGGCAGAATTCTGATAAACCCGAGCCTTGCGCCAAAAAATTCTCTAAAAAAATACATCGGCAAATGCAAAAATTTTGAGACAGGCTCGGATTTCGAATTTACGCAGCAAGTCTGCAATTCCTATCCGGAAGGGCTCGATTTTTCCGCGCTTGCGCCCGCAATCCCGACAGTCGCGCTCCTTGCAAAAGACGACGAAGTTTTAGACTACCGCGCCTCGGAAAGCATTTTAAAAAGCCACGGAATTTTTGTAAGCTACGTTTCGGGCGGGCACCGCCTGCGGGATTATGAAGCACTCTTTGCCGCGATAAAACAAATAGATGCAGGCGCAATAAAAACCGCCTAAAAAACTGCGAGCTATACGTCTGTCTTGGCGAGCGATTTTGCGAAACGAATTTTAAACTGCGCTCGCTTGCGCTTCGCTTGTTTTTTGTCTAAATTTTTCCAAGCTGAACTTCGTTCGCTTTCCAAAATTTATACAAAAAAAGAGTCTTCGGGATTGCGCTCCGCTGACGCTTCGCGCCATCCCTTGTGCCAACGATTTAGCGAAGCGAATTTTAAACTGCGCTCGCTTGCGCTTCGCTTGTTTTTTGTCTAAATTTTTCCAAGCTGAACTTCGTTCGCTTTCCAAAATTTATACAAAAAACTGCGAGCTCTTTTAAGAGCTCGCAGTTTAAAATTCGCTTTAAATCGGGCGAGAGGGATTCGAACCCACGACCCTCTGGTCCCAAACCAGATGCGCTACCAGGCTGCGCTATCACCCGAATTTAAAGCATTCATACAATGTATATACACCCCGCAGTGTCAATAAAATTTTTAGCCCAGTCTTGCCTCTTCCGATTTATATAATCGGTAGTTTTTCAAAAAAAATTTTTCAAAAAAAATGTTTGCAATTATTCCGCATTTGGCTAATCTTTGAAACCAAGTTTTAAAAAAAGGAGGAATTTTATGAAACACAAAATAGCTCTACTTACAATAATATTTGCGGCGCTGCAAATTTCGCTGCCGCTCAACGCGTGGGAAATGAAAAAAGCCCCGCTTATGACAAAATGGGCGGAGCAGGTCGATCCAAAAAATCCCCTGCCCGAATATCCGCGCCCGCAGCTCGTGCGCGAAAAATGGCTCAACCTCAACGGAATTTGGGAGTATGAGGCGGTCGAAGGCATTCAAAACCGCATTCCCTCCGCCGAGTGGAAGGGCGTCGACGAAAAAATATTCAAGGACGTAAAGCCGGGCAAAAAGCTCTCGGGCGAAATCCTCGTCCCGTATCCGATTGAGTCGGCTCTCTCGGGCGTCATGAAGCATTACGAATACATAAAGTACCGCCGCGAATTTGAAATCCCGCAGGACTGGAAGGGCGAAAATGTCCGCGTCAATTTTGGCGCTGTGGACTTCATGTGCGACGTCTATATAAACGGCAATCTCGCCGGCTCCCATCAGGGCGGCTACGACGCTTTTAGTTTCGACATCACAAAATTTTTGAAGAACGGCAAAAACGAAATCATCGTCTCCGTTTACGACCCGACCGACAACGGCATTCAGCCCGTAGGCAAGCAGCGCATCGAGCCCGAAGGCTACTGGTACACGCCTTGCAGCGGCATCTGGCAGACTGTCTGGCTCGAACCCGTCAAGAAGGGCGCGGCTGATCAGCTCAAGATGATTCCGAACGTAAAGGAAGGCTATCTTGCCGTAACCGTAAAGGCGGAGGAAATTTTGCAGAAGGTAAAGCTCGAAGCCTTCGACGGAAAGAAAAAAGTGGGCGAGGCATTCGGCACCGCAAACAGGGAAATCCGCCTCGACATCCCCAACGCTAAGCTTTGGTCGCCCGACTCGCCGTTCTTGTACGATCTCAAAATCACAATGTTTAAAGACGGCAAGACTGTCGACGAAGTGTCTTCATACTTCGGCATGCGCGAGCTTGGCAAGAAAGTCATAAACGGCATCACGCGCCCGACAATCAACGGCGAATTCGTATTCCACATCGGCACTCTCGACCAGGGCTACTGGCCCGACGGCAACCTGACCGCCCCCACCGACGAAGCTTTGAAAAGCGACATCCAAAACCACAAGGATCTCGGCTTTAACATGATCAGAAAGCACATCAAAGTCGAGCCCGCGCGCTGGTTCTACTGGTGCGATAAAATCGGCATTTTGGTTTGGCAGGACTTCCCGAATTCGCACACGCACATTCAAATCGGCAAGAACGTAAAGCACATCGGCTTCCGCCCGAACCCCGAAGAGCAGAAGATTTTTGAGGCGTACGCAAAGGAGATTGTCGACGAGCACATAAGCCACCCCTGCATTGTCGCCTGGGTTCTCTTCAACGAAGGCTGGTCGATTTACAACAAGAGAGAAGAAATCAAAAGATTTTCCGACTGGATGAGCGCATACGACCCCTCGCGCTTCATTAACGA
>JAFXRX010000175.1 GCA_017526045.1 Opitutales bacterium | reverse complement strand
CGCGAGTGTATCAAAACATACTCGAACAAGCACCCCTTTTTGATCGCGGAGCAGATTGCCCGATTTCAGAGCTTTATGCCACTCGCGTCTTCATGTTCCCTAAAAAAAATCGGGCCGCCGGGAGTCGAACCCGGGACCTCTTACACCCCATGCAAGCGCGCTACCAGACTGCGCTACGGCCCGTATTTTTTTAATAAAGCTCCAAAATGTAGCGCATCTATTTTTTTAATCAAGCTTTTTTTATTTGTACTGCGTCTTTTTTTTTGAAATATTTTTTCTCTTTAAACAATAGAACAATTTTTTTAAGCGGACAAGATCCAAAAATTTTCTTGCACTCAAAAGAAATGAACGCAAAAAACCTTTTTAACGACAATCCCGCGCGCAGGCGAATTTACATCGAAAAAGACGGCGTAAAAGTCGGGCTTACCGAAGTCGGCCTAAGCCCCACGCGCAAATCCGACGGCACCTTAACCCCCAACGCCCCGGTCAAAATTTACGACGTCTGCGGCGCGTGGGCGGACGCGGATTTCCATTGCGACCCCTCGATAGGCCTTCCAAAAATCCGCCAAGCCTGGATTGAAAACCGCGCGGAAGTCGAAGTCTGCGGCAAGCTCGAGCCCTCCGCAAAAGTTCCCTTTGCAACCCGCAAAATCTACAAGGCAAAAGCCGGCAAGCGCCCGACGCAGCTCTATTACGCGCGCCGGGGCATCATCACCCCCGAAATGCGCTACGTTGCTCTGCGCGAAAATATCGCGCGCCTAAACGCCGAAAGCTTTTCAGCCGATTTTCCGCGCGCCGATTTGCGCTTCCAGCATGCGGGCAACTCGTTCGGCGCGTCAATCCCGCTGGAAATTACCCCCGAATTTGTGCGCGACGAAATCGCCCGCGGCAGGGCGATAATCCCCGCAAACATCAACCACAGCGAGCTTGAGCCCGCCATTATCGGCAGAAATTTTCTGGTGAAAATCAACACAAACATCGGCAATTCCGCCCTCGCTTCCTCAATCCCCGAGGAAATCGAAAAGATGCTTTGGTCGATAAAATGGGGCTCCGACACGCTCATGGACCTTTCGACTGGCTCCGACATTTTCGAAACGCGCGAAAACATTTTGCGCAACTGCCCGACGCCCGTCGGCACTGTCCCGCTTTATCAGGCTCTCGAAAAAGTCGGCGGAATGGTTGAAAAGCTCGACTGGCAGGTTTACAAGGAAACTTTAATAGAGCAGGCAGAGCAGGGCGTCGACTATTTCACAATCCACGCGGGCGTCCTGCAAAGGTTTTTGAAGCCCGCCTCGCGCCGAATGGTAGGCATCGTTTCAAGGGGAGGCGCGATTATGGCGAAGTGGTGCATGATAAACGGCGCCGAAAATTTCCTCTACACCCACTGGGACGAAATTTGCGAAATCGCCGCCGCCTACGACGTCGCCTTCTCAATCGGCGACGGCCTGCGCCCTGGCGCGTGCGCCGACGCAAACGACGAGGCGCAGTTCGGCGAGCTTAAAGTCCAGGGCGAGCTTTTGAAGCGCGCCTGGGAATACGACGTCCAGGTTATGTGCGAGGGCCCCGGGCATGTCCCGATGCATTTAATAAAGCAAAACATGCAAAACCAGCTCGACTGGTGCAGCGAAGCCCCGTTCTACACTCTCGGGCCCATCGCGACCGACATCGCCCCCGGCTACGACCACATAACAAGTGCGATAGGGGCTGCGAATATAGCCTGGTACGGTACTGCCATGCTTTGCTACGTAACTCCCAAGGAGCACTTGGGGCTTCCCGAAAAGGAGGACGTCCGCGAGGGCGTTGTAACATACAAGCTCGCAGCCCACGCCGCCGACCTTGCAAAGGGGCATCCCGCCTCGCAGTACCGCGACAACGCCCTTTCTAAGGCGCGCGTGGAGTTCAGGTGGGACGACCAGTTTAATTTGTCGCTCGACCCCGAGAAGGCGCGCTCGTTTTTTGAGAAGCGCACCTCGAAGGTGCACAGCGGCGAATTTTGCTCGATGTGCGGCCCGAAGTTTTGTTCGATGAGGTTGAACCGCGAGCTAAGGCAATTTGGGGACGGGGGCGAAAGAAAAGAGCTTTAAACTTCGCCTAACTTCGCGATCAAAAAGTGCGGCTCGGTCGAGTATGTTTAAATACACTCCGCTCGCCGCACTTTTTGCTGTGCTCGTTATGCTTTGTTTAAACTCTTTTTTGCGCGCTCCCTGCCAGGAATTTATGTCCGAAAAAATAGAATTTTTAAAAAATTTTTTAATTCAGTTGCTTGCGCCGGGCGCGTCCCCATGTATTTTTATTTTAATTTTTGGCTTGAAATAAAAAATCTCTCAGGCTAATATTCGCAGAAAATTTTACAAAAACGTTATTTATAAAAACAAAGGAAATAAAATGCCCGAAGAAAACCAAACTCCCCCCACACCCGGATTTGAACTGCCCAAAGCCTCCGCCCCGAAAGTAAAATACGGCGGCGAGCGCGACAACCAGCGCCGCGCCCCTTGCGGATTTTTTCTTTTTTTTGAACGCCATTGTGTTTTGTTTTTTTACGATTTTTTGACAATTGCAAGCCTATAAAATTTT
>JAFXRX010000174.1 GCA_017526045.1 Opitutales bacterium | reverse complement strand
CGGTTGCAAACGGAATGATTGCCTCGGGGCAGTGCAAAAAAATTCTTTTGATAGTTGCCGACACCATAACGCGGCTTATAAACCCGCAAGACGCATCTCTTGTGCCGCTGCACGGCGACGGCGCGGCGGCGTTTGTAATTGAAAAATCCGAAGGCCAAGACGGCGTTGAGTTTGCCGACTTGGGCGCGGACTCCTCAATGCTCGAGGCGCTGATTGTAAGGGACGGCGGAATGCGCAACCCGCTGAATGAAAGCTCGTCAATTCCCGCCCCCGACAAGTTCGGCGCAATCCGGGCCGCCAAAGATTTGCAGATGGACGGAGCCGCGGTTTTCCATTTTTCCCTGTACAAAGTGCCCGAGCAGATTTCAAAAACGCTGCAAAAATTCGACGCAAAAATAGGGGATTTTGACAAAGTTTTGCTGCACCAGGCAAATAAAACAATGGTCGGGCAAATCTACAAGATGCTCGAAGTGCCGGAGCAAAAGCAGTTTTACTTTGTAGAAAACATCGGCAATTTGAGCGCGGCAAGCAGCGCGGTCTTGCTTGCCGAGGCTCTGCGCGCAAACCAAATAAAAAAGAATTCGCGCGTTCTTATAAGCGCGTTCGGCGTCGGGCTTTCCTGGGGCAACATCGCCGTAAAATTCTCCGAAACTCTGCCGCAAACGCTTCCCGAGGCGGCGGATTTTGAAATGTAAAAAAACCGCCCAAAAAATAGAGTTTTGTTGACTATTTTTTGAAACGCTGTTTTTTGTTTACATTTTATTTTAAAGGGGAATTTTTATATGGCATTGTTTTTCACAGGCATTTTGATGCTCGTTTTGGGCTACGTTTTCTACGGAAGGCTCGTCGAAAAAATTATCGCGCCAGACGGCCGCGAAACGCCTTGCAAAACGAAGTTTGACGGCGTCGACTACGTCGCTCTGCCGCACTGGAAAAATATGCTCATCCAGCTTTTGAACATCGCGGGCGTCGGGCCCGTAATAGGCGTCATTATCGGCATAAAGTTCGGCGAAATTGTGTTTCTTATAATCCCCATCGGCAACATAATAGCGGGCGCGACGCACGACTTTTTGGCGGGCATGATGAGCCTGCGCGGCGGCGGGGCGAACTTGCCCGTAATCATACGCGAAAATCTTGGCAAAACCTATTTCAAATTCTTTTCCGCCTTCATGGCATTCCTTTTGCTTTTGGTTGTGGCGGTTTTCATAAACGTGCCCGCCGAGCTTATAGACAAATCCGCGGGGCAGGGGAATTTATTTTGGGCCGCGGTTGCGGCGATTTTTATTTACTACGTCTTGGCGACGCTCTTTCCCGTCGACAAAATCATTGGCAAAATCTACCCGATTTTTAGCGCGCTTCTTTTAATAGGCACGTTTGCGATATTTGTGGCGATTGTCTATAATCTTTTTGGAACCCCCGACCTTCTTTCGGAAAGCGGGGCGTTTAAGGAAAAAATGTGGACTGCGGCAAATTCGCACCCGATAATTCCGCTTTTGTTTGTAACAATCGCATGCGGCATAATTTCGGGCTTCCACGGCACGCAGTCGCCCATTATCGCGCGCACAATGGCATCCGAAAAGCAGGCGCGCTCGTCTTTTTACGGGATGATGGTGGTCGAGGGCGTAATCGGCATGATTTGGGCTGCGGGCGGCCTTGCAATTTACAACCTCTTCCCCGAAACAATGTCGATAAAGGCGACGGACGTTCTCATAAAAATCACAAACCACTTTTTGGGCGAATACATGGGCGCGATTACTGTTGCGGGCGTCGTCATTTTGGCGATAACTTCGGGGGACACTGCCATGCGCTCCCTGCGCCTTAGCATTGCCGAAATTTTTAAAATCGACCAAAAGCCGATATTTAGGCGGCTTCTTACTACTCTGCCTTTGATGGCGGTTGTGGCGGCTCTTTTGGCGTGGTCGAACGCCAGCGCAAAGAGTTTCAACCAGCTTTGGAACTACTTTGCCTGGGGCAACCAGGTTTTGGCGGCGTCCACGCTGCTTGCGGGCTCGGTATGGCTTTTTAGAAGGGGCAAGACGCCCTTAATCGCGCTTCTGCCCGGGATGTTTATGACCTTTATTGTGCTTTCGTACATTTTCTGGATTTCGCCCTCGCACGGCGGGCCCGTCGGCTTTGGGCTCGAGCTTGAAAACTCCTACGCAATCGCCGCCGCGCTTACGTTGTTTTTGGCGGCAGCCGCCTGCATTCGCGGCAAAAAAATGGGCGGCATTTCGGAAGAAAATTTGCGCTGAAAACAAGCAAATTTTTAGCCGATTTTTGCCAAAAAAAGCCGAATGCGGTCAATTTTTTTTGTAAATCTTTGATGGGCGAGGCGTTCCGAACTTCGCCCGTTTTTTATGTTAATTTCGGGTAAATTCTGATTTCTTGGCATTAGTTGTAAGTTGTTGGCAAAAGCGAAGTTAAAAAATAATTTACGCCAAAAAAATATCTGTTTGACACCCCCCGCGATATGTTGCAAAAATTGATTGCATAAAATCTGTTGCTTTTTCCTCCTACAAAAAAATGCGGATTTCGTTCAGTCATAAAATTCAGCAACCCTAAAAATCGAAAAAAGAAAATGGATACAAAAGAAATATCTATCTTAAAAAGAGACGGCAAGACAGAGGATTTTTCACCCGACAAAATCAAAAGGGCAATCACCAAGGCTTTCGCGGCGGGCGGATTGCTAAACGAGGAAAGGCTTATCGACGGCATCACAAAGCGCGTCGTAAAATCAATCGAAAAAAAGCTGATTTCGGTTGAGGAAATTCAGGATATTGTCGAGCGCGAGCTCATGGCGTCCAACCCCTACATCGCCAAAAAATACATCATTTACCGCGAATGGAGAACCGTCGAGCGCGACAAGCGCACGTCCATGAAGCAGGTTATGGACGGCATTGTAAAAATCGAGAAAAACGACGTAAATTTGAGCAACGCCAACATGTCCGCGCACACCCCCGCGGGGCAGATGATGACTTTTGCAAGCGAGGTGACAAAAGACTACGCCTGCAAATACCTCTTGGGCGTAAAATACGCCCGCGCCCACCGCAATGGCGACATTCACATCCACGACCTCGACTATTACCCGACAAAAACCACCACTTGCGTGCAGTACGATTTGGAGGACATCTTTGAGCGCGGCTTCCATACCAAAAACGGCAGCATCCGCACTCCGCAGTCAATCCAAAGCTACGCCACTTTGGCAACAATCGTCTTCCAGACAAACCAGAACGAGCAGCACGGCGGCCAGTCAATCCCCGCGTTTGACTTCTTTATGGCGCCCGGCGTGCGCAAGTCGTTTGTAAAGCACGTCGCAAGCGAAACCGAATTTGCCGCGCGCCTCGAAGGCAACGAAAAAGTCGATGTCAAGAAGCTTAAAAATGCGCTTTCGCCGCTTATCACTTCGATAGAGCTTGGCAAAAAGGAAAAGTCCGCCGTCTTGAAGGCCATTGAAAAAAACGGCGTAAAGCTTTCCGCAGCCGCCTTTGACGCGGTTTTGGCGCAGGCTCTTGAAAACACCCGCCGCGACACCCACCAGGCGATGGAGGGGCTTATCCACAACCTCAACACAATGCACTCGCGCGGCGGCAACCAGGTTGTTTTCAGCTCCATAAACTACGGCACCGACTCCTCCCCCGAGGGCAGAATGGTGATGAAGGAGCTTTTGGACGCCACTGTCGAGGGCTTGGGCTCGGGCGAAGTTCCGGTATTTCCTATTCAGATTTTCAAGGTAAAAGACGGCGTGTCGTTCTCCGAGGCCGACTACGAAAAGGCTGTAAAAGACTTGCCCGCAGCGATGTCTGGCAAGATAAAGTTTGAGGCTCCGAATTTCGACTTGCTCTTGCTTGCCTGCAAGACGACTTCGACTTCGCTTTTCCCGAACTTCCTCTTTTTGGACACCCCCTACAACAAGCACGAAAAGTGGCGCGCCGACGATCCGAAACGCTACCACTACGAGCTTGCCACAATGGGCTGCCGCACTCGCGTTTTCGAAAATCTGCACGGCGAAAAGACTTCGTTTGGCAGGGGCAACCTTTCGTTTACTTCAATCAACATGCCGCGCCTTGCAATCGAGGCGATGCACGAGGCCGAGGAAAACTGCCCGAATGCCGACAAGCACGCGCTTCGCCGCGAGGCAAAATTCCTCTTCATGCGCAAGGTTAGGGATATGACTGAGCTTGTCGCGGAGCAGCTTTACGAACGCTACCAGTACCAGCGCACCGCGCGCGCCTGCCAGTTCCCGTTCATGATGTCAAACGGCGTATGGAAGGGCGGCATGGAGCTCGGCCCCGCCGACCAGGTCGGCGACGTGATAAATTCGGGCACGCTCGGCATCGGCTTTATCGGCGGGCACAACGCAATGGTTGCGATTTTCGGCGAAGGCCATGCGCACAACAAGGAGGCTTGGGACACTTTGTACGAGGCCATTGAAGTCATGAACGAGGTTGTAAACAGCTACAAGAAAAAGTACAACCTCAACTACTCCGTTTTGGCGACCCCCGCCGAAGGCTTGGCGGGCAGGTTTACCCGCATGGACAGGAAACGCTACGGCGTAATCGAGGGCGTAACCGACCGCGACTACTATGTAAACTCTTTCCACATCGACGTGCGCGAGCCCGTCTCAATCGTCGAAAAAATCAAGCTCGAAGCCCCCTTCCACGCGATTACGAAGGGCGGGCATATCACCTATGTCGAGCTCGACGGCGAGGCGAAGAAGAATGTTCTAAGCATCCTCAAAATCGTAAAGACGATGAAGGACGAGAACATAGGCTACGGCTCCATAAACCACCCTGTCGACACCTGCAAAGACTGCGGCTACAAGGGCGTAATTTACGCTTCCTGCCCGAACTGCAAGAGCGAAAACATCTCGCGCATGCGCCGCATCACGGGCTATTTGACAGGCAGCCTTGAAACGTGGAACTCCGCAAAGCAGGCGGAGGAGCGCGACAGGGTAAAACACTCCTAATTGCCGTGGAGCTGCGCGTTTTAAACGTGTATTCCGAGACCGTCTCGGACGGTTTCGGAATACGGTTTGCGGTTTACTTTTCGGGCTGCGGCCACCATTGCAGGGGCTGCCACAACCCGCAGAGCTGGAATCCGCAGGAGGGCGAGATTTTGGACGAAGTCTTGCAGGAGAGGATTTTGTCCGAGCTCGAATCAAACCCGATTTTAGACGGCATAACTTTTTCGGGCGGAGACCCCATGTTCAACCCGCAGGAATTTTTGAAATTCCTGAAAAAGGTGAAGTCGCGCACGGGGCTAAACGTCTGGTGCTACACGGGCTACACCTACGAGGAATTGATTGCCGATTCGGAGCGTGCGCCGATTTTAAAGCACATCGACGTTTTGGTGGACGGAAAATTTATGATGTCCAAAAAAGACCCGCGCCTCTATT
>JAFXRX010000173.1 GCA_017526045.1 Opitutales bacterium | reverse complement strand
GTCGGCGCTTGATGATTTTTCGCAAATAGGGGGGAATTCGATTATAATAAACGCAAGCTCTGTGGGCTTGAAGCCCGCGGACGCGCCGCTTTTGGACTTTGCAAAAATTCCGAAAACTTGCGCGTATTTCGACATGCCCTACATCCGCGGCAGGGAGACAAATTCCGTCATTGCAGCGCGCGCAAACGGCATTGCCGCCGCGTCGGGGCTTGGCATGCTTGCCGCGCAGGGGGCGATGTCGCTTTCGCTGTGGACTTCGACAAAACCCCTGCAAATCCGGACGATGCTCCGCGCCCTGCAGCAGGCTTGAAATTTCAGTAAAATTTTTTTGTTTTCAGCCCCGAAATTTGGGCACAAAAAAGCGCGAAGCGCAACTTGCGCGCTTCGACGCCGCGTAAAATGAAACTGTTTTAAAGCACGCGCAAAAATTACGCCTGCTGCAAACGCTTTTCCTTAACCTTTGTGGCTTCCTTGCCAATCCTGTCGCGCAGGTAGTAGAGGCGCGCCTTCATCGGGACGGATTCGCGCTCGACCTCAATCTTTTCGATGTTCGGCGAGTTCAGCGGGAATACGCGCTCGACGCCTTCGCCGTAGGAAATGCGGCGGACGGTGAATGTTTCGTGGATGCCGCTGCCCTTGCGAGCGATTACGATGCCGGCAAATACCTGAATGCGCTCTTTGTCGCCTTCGCGGACTTTCGTGTGGACGCGGACGCCGTCGCCGACCTTGAAGCTCGCGACGTTTTCCTTGATTTGCTCTTTGGTTATTTCTTTAAGCAATTCCTGATTCATATTTGTCTCCTTAACTCTGCTTTAAAATGTCTGGCCGCCTTTTTTTGGTGCGCTCGATTTGCTTTGAGCGCCTCCACTTTTCAATCTCGCCGTGGTTGCCTGACATCAGGATTTCCGGGACTTTCATGCCCCTGAATTCCGCGGGTCTGGTGTATTGCGGGAATGATAGTAAATTGTCTTTGAAAGAATCGGTTGACAGCGAATTTTCCTCGCCCAAAACTCCCGGAACGTATCTTGCGACGGTGTCGACCAGAACCGCCGCAGGCAGCGTGCCGTTTGTCAGGACGTAGTCTCCGATGGAGATTTCCCTGTCTATGACGCATTCGCGTATGCGCTCGTCGATGCCTTCGTAGTGGCCGCTCAAAATTATCAGGTGCTTTGCCTTCGCAAGCTCCGATGCAATTTCGGGCGTGAGCTTTTCGCCGTCGGGGCACATGTAAATTCTTGTGCACTGCGGGCTTTGCAGCTCCTCGATTGCGGCGAAAACGGGTTCGGGCTTCATCAGCATTCCCGGTCCGCCGCCGAACGGCCTGTCGTCGGTAATTTTATGCCTGCCTTCCGCCCAGTCGCGAATGTTGTGCGCGCGCAGCTCCAAAATTCCGTTTTTTTGCGCCCTGCCGAGCATGCTTTCCTGCAAAAAGCCCTCGAGCATCGACGGGAAGAGCGTCAAAAAATCTACTTTTAAAACTGCCATGCTATGTCGATAAAAAACCGCATTTGTTGCGGTCTTTGAGTTGGCCGCCGCTTGTTATGCGTTTGCGGCGGATTTTTTTGCCCTCTTTACGAGAGCCTTTGCGGTGTCGCTCAACTGGGCGCCAACGCCTGTCCAATAGTCGACGCGGTCGAGGGCGAGGTTCAGTTCGATTTCCTTGCCGCGGGCTTTCGGATTGTAATAGCCGAGATTTTCGACGAACTTGCCGTCGCGCCTTGACGCCTGTTCGGCGACAACAACCCTGTACGTCGGGTTGTGCGTAGAACCGTGTCTTTGTAATCTTATTCTAAGTGCCATTTTATGATTCCTTAAATTTTTAAAACGTAGAATAAAATGCGCAAAAGACAGGTTTGTCAACCCATTTTTTTGCGCAAATTTTCACATTTTTTTATTTTTTTACTCGAAATCGGCAATTTCAGCAATCGCCTTTGCGTTTAGAGCCTTGTCGATGCGCTTTGCAAGCCCCGTCAAAACTCCGCCCGGGCCGCATTCGTAGTACTGCTCGATGCCGAGTTTTGCCGCGTTTCTTACGCACAGCTCCCACTTTACGGGGGAGACGACTTGCTTGACAAGCGCCTTCTTGATTTCGGCGGGGTCTGAAATTTGCTCGCCCGTTACGTTTGTGAAAACCGCAAGCTTCGGGGTTTTAAATTCGATGTTTTCCAAAAACTTTTCAAACTTGGCGCGCGCGGGCTCCATGAGGCGGCTGTGGTATGCGCCCGCGACCTTCAAGGGAACCACCATTTTGAACGCCTTGCGCTCTTTCGCCGCCGCGGAGGCAGCCTCGATTTTTTCGGCTTCGCCCGAAATTACGACCTGCCCGGGGCAGTTTAAATTTGCCATGTCCACGTCGAATTCCTCGCAGTAGGGCTTTACGTCGTCGACAGTGCCGCCTATAAAGCATGCCATTGCGCCTTTGGAGGCGTCGCAGGCTTCCTGCATGAGCCTTCCGCGCTCCGCGACAATCTTCAGGCCGTCCTCAAACGAGTACGTGCCCGCGGCGGCGTGCGCCGTCAGCTCGCCGAGCGAAAGCCCCGAGGCCGCCGCCAGGCCTTCGAGAAGCCCGCGCTTTTTCAAAATAGTCATTACGCAGATCCCGTGCAAAAAGAGGGCAGGCTGGCATACGCTTGTTTTTGTAAGCTCTTCCATAGGGCCTTCAAAGCAGAACTTTGAAAGCGGCATGTCGAGAGTTTCGTCGGCGCGCGCAAAGAGCTCCCTTACGTCCGCGTCCGCTTCGTGCAAGCTTTTAGCCATTCCGACGCTCTGTGCGCCCTGGCCGGAAAACCATAGTGCCGTTGTCATATTTTTCCCTTTGTTGTTTTAGTTTTGGATTTTTTTGCAAATGTCCGCGCACAGCTCTTCGAGAGCCTTGGATATGGCATGGACGTATGCGTCGAAATTTTCGCCCGCGTTTGCGGAGGTTTCGAAAATGAAAGACTTTGAGAATTGGCTGTTCGAAAGCGTGTATTGAGCCTTGAATTCGAGCTTGCCCCCGATTGAGCCTATGCACTTCAAAATGTCGATTTTAAGATTTACAGCGTCTTTGTCCGTCGAGGCGAGGACGGGCTGCTGTATGTTTTGCGAGCTTGTTATGGCCGAGATGTCGGCGATGGCGGCGCGGGTCAGCGCGTCTTCAATGGGCTCAGCCCACAAGTCGGAGTCGGCAATCAGAATTTCGGCGGAATTTTCCTTTGCCTGGATGATTTGCGGGCGGGACATATAGGCGGGCACGCGGACTTGGAAAACGTTTACCTTTATGTTTTGCAGCCCCTCGATTTTCGCAGTTTGGGCGGCGGGGAGGGCGTAGTATTTTGTAAAGTCTTTCGGCCTTTCGATGCTTATGCCAACGCATGCGCAGAGCGCGAGGGCGAGAGCCGAAAGGGGTAGGATTGTTTTGAGAATATTTTTCATTGTCTTGCTATTTTGAATTTTCGGGCCTGCCTGTCAATAGCGCGCTGGGGTTGCGGTCGAGGAAGTCGGCGAGCGTTTTTATCGAGTTTGCGGTGGAGCTTAGATTTTTTAAGAATATGGAGATGTCGTACAAAAACGGCGAGTCCGGCGAGACGATTGCGTTTGCGCTTTCGATTAGCCTGTTTGCGTTTTCCATGACGGCGTTTGCGCTTTGCAGGGTTTTTTGCGCCTCTGCGGATAAGCCGCTTATGGATTTTTGCGAGCTTTCAAGCATTTCGTTTGCGCGGGCGAGCGTCGATTTCAGCTCGGCGGGCAGGTTTTGGCTTTTTGCCTGCGCCATTACCGCGTTTGCGCTTTCGAGCGTTTGGACGAGGTTTTTGTTTATTTGAGCGACGTCCAGCTGCGCGATTTTTTCGTTCGATGTCTTAAGAAGCGTGTTGAGGTTTTCGGAAATTCCCTTGAAGTCGATTTGCGCGACTTCTTTTATCATGTTTTCCGTCATCTTTATCGTGTCGGAAATTCCGGACTCTTCGACGGGGATTTCGGTCAGGCTTTCGTCGCCTGCTATGTTGTGCGGGGCGTAGGGCTTGATTTCGTCGAGATAGTCGAGCTCGACATAGAGCATGCCCGTTACGATGCTTTGGAAATTGAGCTTTGCCCTGAGGCCGTCTTGGATTTGCTTTTCAAGCTGCGCCTTCGGGTCTTTCACCTTTTCCGAGCCCAGCGAGCGTTTTTTGATTGTGGTGGTGTCGATTGAAAGCTTTGCGGCGATGAGCGATTTGCGCGGGTTGCGCGGCGAGGGGAATATCAGAATGTCGTCAACCTTGCCGATTGTGACGCCCTTGTATTTCACGGGCGCGCCGACTTCCAGGCCGTTTACGCTGTCTTTGAAATAGCATATTGCGCTTTCGGTTTTTTGGAAAACCTTTGCCGCGCCGAATGCGGCGAGCGCGACTATTGCGATGGCGAGCGCGCTTACCACGAATGCGCCTATTACAACTGGATTTGCTTTGTTATTCATAAATTTTTAGCCGTTGTTGGAGGATGTGTCGACGCCCCTGTTGAGGAACATGCGCACGTCGGGGCTGCCGCTTTTCAGGAGCTCTTTGGGCTTCCCGATTGCGGTTGGCGCGCGGGTTTTGCTGTCCAGATAAATCGCGCGGTCGGCGATTGTGAAGATGCTTGCAAGCTCGTGCGTGACAACCACAATCGTGGCTCCCAGCGAGTAGCGCATTTCCAAAATGAGCTCGTCGAGCCTCCTGGAGGAAATCGGGTCGAGCCCCGCGCTCGGCTCGTCGAAAAAGAGTATTTTCGGGTCGAGGGCGATTGCCCTTGCAAGCCCCGCGCGCTTGCGCATGCCGCCGCTGATTTCCGAGGGGTAGAAAGAGCCGAAGCCCCTGAGCCCCACGAGCGCGAGCTTTAATTCGACAAGCTCTTTTATGTCGTTTTCGGAAAGGCTTGTGAACTGGCGCATGGGAAGCGCGATGTTTTCGGCAATCGTCATCGCCGACCAGAGCGCGCCGCCCTGGTAGAGCACGCCGAAGGCGCGCAGCATTTCAAGCTTTTCGCCTGCGGGGGCGTTGTTGAAATCTTTTTCGCCGTAAAAAATCGCGCCGCCGAGGGGGGGTTGCAGGCCAATCATTGTGCGCAGCAGCGTGCTTTTGCCGCAGCCGCTCGCGCCCATCACGACGAAAACTTCCCCTTCGCCGACTTCGAAGCTTATGTCTTTCATGACCGCGAAGCCGTCGTAGCCTATGGATAAATTTTCGACTTTAATTCTTGGCAGGCTCATATCCCGAAAATGTTGAACATTACCGCAAATACCGCGTCGGCGATTACGATTAGCGTTATGCTTGTAACGACGCTCGAAGTCGTCGCAAGCCCGACGTCCTCGGCGGAGTCCCCGCACGTCATGCCTTTCAGGCAGCCGACCATGGCGACTATTACGCCAAAGACGACGCTCTTGCCGAGGCCTATCATGCACTGCGTGAAATTGAGGAAATTCAGCGTGTGGGAGATGTAGCTTTCGTATGTTATGTCGAAAAGCCCCCAGCCGATTACAAAGCCGCCCGCAATGCCCATGAGGTTTGCGAAAATCGTCAAGAGCGGGAACATCAGAACCAGCGCAATCATTCGCGGCAGGACAAGAAAGTCCATCGGCGAAATGCCGAAAGTCCTGTAGGCTGCGATTTCCTCGTTTACCTTCATCGAGCCGAGCTCCGCCGCAAACGCCGCGCCGGTTCTGCCCGCCATTACAACCGCGACCATTATCGCCCCCATTTCGCGCACCATCGCAAGCCCGACGAGGTCCGCAATGTATATCGCCGAGCCGAATTTAGAAAGCTGGATTGCCCCGACGAACGCGATTATGAGCCCGACCAAAAAGTTTATGGTTGAAACTATCGGCAGGGCGTCGGGCCCCGAACGCTGAATTGCCTTCAGCAAATCAGAGCGCATAAAGCGCGTTTTGAGCCTGAAAATATTCGCGAACGCTATCGAAAATTCG
>JAFXRX010000172.1 GCA_017526045.1 Opitutales bacterium | reverse complement strand
TTTTTTTTGCAAATTTTTTTATTGGATTTTCGGGAGCGTCGGGCATTTGCGCAGCCTCCGAAGCCTATTCGGAATCCGACGAGGAGTCGTCCTCTTCGGGGATTTCCTCGTCTTCGCCGGAATATTTGAGCTTGCGCAGTTTTTGCGCGACGGGCGAGACCGTTACGCTTATGTTTTTGCCCATGAGCTTAGGCTCGGAGTCGGCGTGCCCCATGTGGCTTAAATCCGTTAGGGCGCGGTTTACGATGTCGAATGCGATGTTTTTAAACTCCATTTCGCGGCCGCGCAGCATCATTGTGATTTTGAGCTTGTTGCCCGAAAAGAGGAAACGCTCGGCGTTGCGCATTTTTGTTTCGTAGTCGTGCCTGTCGATATGCGGGCGCAGCTTGACTTCCTTTACCTTTGTGGTCGAGGCCTTTTGCGATTTTTGCTTTTTCGCCTCTTCGTACAAATATTTGCCGTAGTCCAAAATCCTGCATACTGGGGGCTCGGCGTTTGGGGAAACCTCGATTAAATCGAGCCTGTATTTGCGCGCGAGCGCCAGAGCCTCCGCCGACGACATCACGCCGACCTGCGCTCCGTCAGGGCCGATTACGCGGACGCGGGGAACTCTTATTCTTTCGTTTCTGCGCGGTCCGTAGTTTTTTGCGAACTTATTGTTTTTTTGTTGCGGGTTTGGTCTGCCGCCTTGGAATTGATTTGCCATTAATTTTTATTTGATATTCTTTTTCTATTAAAAAGCTTCGCCTTAAAAACTTCAATAATTTTTTGCCGGCGTTTATTAAATTTTCAAGCTCCCATATTTTTTGCGGCTATGCGAGGCTATTTTGCGGCCCCCCAACGCTCCGTAAACGGGTAAAAGATGACGAGAGCTTTGCCCACCACAGCCTTGTCGGGGACAAAGCCCCAGTAGCGGCTGTCGAGGCTGTTTGCGGAATTGTCGCCCATTGCGTAATAGCAGTTTTGCGGCACTGATACGCTGCCGCCGTTTTCAAACGCGCCGTAGGGCTTGTAGCCGCAGTAGCCGTTTGTTTGCTCGGCGTTGAACTTAAACGCCTGCGCGCCCGTCGCGGGTTCGCCGTTGCGCATGAGGGCGGAGCCTTCCACTTTGAGCGTGTCGCCGCCGGCGCCGGCGAGTCGCTTGATGTAGTATTTGTCGTCGGGCACGCCGCCGTTTTGCGCTGTAATTCCGGGGCACATTCCCGTTTTAAAGACAATCGGCTCGCCGACTTTGGGCTTTCTGAAATTGTAGGTGAAGCGGTCGACAAAAAGCATGTCGCCGCCCAAAATGTCGAAGTTTAGAATGCGCTCGCCCTTTTTCTTTTCGCCGAGGCTCAAATACAGCTTGCCTTCCATTTCGACGATTTTGCCGCGCGTGTGCAGCGCATTCAAATATTCGTTTAGCTCCGAGCCCTGCGCCATGAAAGGATAGGCTTTGCGCATGGCGGAATCCAGCGAGTATTCCGCGGGGACAGCAAGCTCGAGCTTTTGCCCGCCCGATAAAAATTCGTAAACCTTTTCCTGCGAGGGCAGCACGCCGAGCCACCTTGAAGGCCTTATTTTCCCGTAAAAAATTCCGCCGTTTGCTTCCATTTGGTTGGGGCGGTTTATGCGTATGAAAACTTCGCCGTTGCGCGCTGCGTTTAGCTCGTAGTTCGACGCTTTTTTTGTGATGAGCCGCCACGCCTTTTGCCTGAACGAGGGCTCGTCTTCGCCCTGCGCGTAGACTTTTTCGGTCATGCCGTAGAACGAGGGGTACATCGAGTTTGTCGGTATTTGGAAGGGCTGGAAGAAGAACGAACGCAGGCTCAAAGCCAAAATTCCCGCTACGAAAACGACGTCGATATTGTCCGTCCAAAAGCCCATGGGGTACAGCATGCCGCCGCATTTTTTCATGGTTTCTTTGAGGTCGGCGCAGGCTTTTTTAAATTCGTCTTTGGCGGTCTTGCCGCCGTCGAAGAGCTCCTCGACTTTTTCGATGAGCTCGCGCAGCTTTTCGGCGTCTTCGGGGGCGACGGCGTCGCGCCTGTAGTTGTAGACGGTGTATGCCGCGGACAAGAGCTCTTTTACGGATTTATCTTTCTTTTTGGAAAACGGGAACATTTTTTTTGCGCCTTTACTTGTTCGATTTCAAAACGTCGATGAACGCCTCTTGCGGGATTGAAACTTTGCCGATTTGCTTCATGCGCTTTTTGCCCTCCTTCTGCTTTTCGAGGAGCTTTTTCTTGCGCGTGATGTCGCCGCCGTAGCATTTCGACGTTACGTCTTTGCGGAACGAGCCCAGCGTTTCCCTTGCCACAATCTTGCCGCCGATTGCCGCCTGGATTGCGACCTTGAACATTTGCCGCGGCAGGATTTCCTTCAGCTTTTCGCACATCATCCTGCCCTTTGCCTCCGCCTTTTCGCGGTGGACTATTGAAGAGAATGCGTCGATTTGCTCGCCGTTTACCAAAATGTCGAGGCGCACGAGGTCGGAGGCTTCGTAGCCGTCCATTTCGTAGTCCATGCTGCCGTAGCCGCG
>JAFXRX010000171.1 GCA_017526045.1 Opitutales bacterium | reverse complement strand
TGGCAAAACAACTGGTATTTGACGAACCCGCAAGAAAGAAGATCCTTAAAGGCGTTGAAATTCTTGCAAAGGCAGTAAAAACAACTCTCGGCCCCAAGGGCAGAAACGTTCTTATCGACAAGAAATTCGGCGCGCCGATGGTTACCAAAGACGGCGTAACTGTCGCAAAGGAAATCGAGCTCGAAGACCCGTTTGAAAACATGGGCGCGCAGATGGTCAAGGAAGTTGCATCGCGCACGAACGACAACGCGGGCGACGGCACCACAACCGCGACTGTCCTTGCCGAGGCAATCTACCGCGAAGGCCTGCGCAACGTCTCCGCGGGCTGCAACCCGATTTTCCTAAAGCGCGGCATCGACAAGGCTGTCGACGCGGCTGTCGCGGAGCTCCACAAGAACTCCAAGGCCGTTAAAGACCGCGAAGAAATCCGCCAGGTCGCGACGGTTTCCGCAAACTGGGACACCGAAATCGGCAACATCATCGCCGACGCAATGGACAAGGTCGGCAAAGACGGCACCATCACTGTAGAAGAGGCCAAGTCAATCGAAACATACCTCGACGTCGTCGAAGGCATGCAGTTTGACAAGGGGTATCTGTCGCCCTACTTCGTGACGAACACCGACACGATGGAGGCGGTTTTGGAAGACGCCTACATCCTCATCCACGAAAAGAAAATTTCGAGCCTCTCCGACTTGCTGCCGATTTTGCAGGCAGTCGCAAAGACGGGCAAGCCTCTGATGATTATCGCAGAGGACGTCGAAGGCGAAGCTTTGGCGGCTTTGGTTGTAAACCGCCTGCGCGGCACTTTGAACGTGTGCGCGGTAAAGGCTCCGGGCTTTGGCGACCGCCGCAAGGCAATGCTCGAAGACATCGCCATTTTGACCGGCGGGCGCTGCATCACCGAAGACTTGGGCATCAAGCTTGAAAACATCCAGGTCGCCGACTTGGGCAGGGCAAAGCGCATCACAGTTTCCAAGGAAAACACGACAATCGTCGAAGGCTGCGGCAAGGCGAGCGACATCCAGGCGCGCGTAAAGCTCATCCGCAGGTCGATTGAGGAAACTTCCTCCGACTACGACCGCGAAAAGCTCCAGGAACGCCTCGCGAAACTGGCTGGCGGCGTTGCCGTCATCAACGTCGGCGCGGCAACCGAGCCCGAAATGAAGGAAAAGAAAATGCGCGTTGACGACGCTCTGCACGCAACGAGAGCCGCCGTCGAAGAAGGCATTTCCGCGGGCGGTTCAGTCGCCCTCCTGCGCACGGCAAAGGCAATCGAAACTTTGACCGCGTCCCTCGAAGGCGACGAGGCTATCGGCGCCGCAATCGTACGCAGGGCAATCGAAGCCCCGCTTCGCCAGCTTTGCGCAAACGCGGGCGAAGAAGGCGCATTGGTCGTAAAGGAAGTCTTGAAGAGCAAGGGCGGCATGGGCTACAACGTGGCAACAGGCAAGTTCGAAGACCTCTTCAAGGCGGGCGTCGTCGACCCCACAAAGGTAACGCGCACAGCCTTGCAGAACGCATGCTCGGTATCGGGCCTTCTGCTAACAACAGAGTGCATGATTTCCGACAAGCCCGAAGAAAAGAAGGCTCCCGCAATGGATCCCTCGATGGGCGGCATGGGCGGCATGATGTAATTTAAACCCGTGCAAAACAAAAAAGCTTCCCGATTTCGGGAAGCTTTTTTTTGCGCCTTAAATTGCGCAAAAAAACGCTAAGGCGAAAACGTAATCAAATACGCGCCCTCGGGCAAATGCAGCTTGCGGGCGTTCGAATTGAGATATTTTACAAACGCCTCGTCCAATGCTTCAATCCCCGAAACCGACGCGACAAGAGGCGGGCTTATCGAGCCGTCTTTTGCCACTACCAGCGTAATTTCCACAGGCGACCACAGCTCGCCGCCCGCGTCGAAATCTATGTCTGCCAAAGCCCTGAGCACCACCTTGCCATCGCCGAGCGAAAGGATTTCCATTCTCGCGTCGGCATAGGACGAGCTGTCGAAAAAGTCGTCCGAGTCGGCGCGCATAAAATGCGAGAAGGCGTGGTTGCGCACAAAAAATTCCATCGGAATTTCGTAGCCGCCCTTCAGAGAGAACGAGACTTCAAAAGCCTTCATCGCCTCCATCGGGCTTTCCTTCGTTTGGTTTGCAAACTCTCCGCCCGCGCGGGGCAGCTCGAAAACCGGAACGCCGTAATTTAGCGTGGTCGGCAAAAAAAGCGGGGCGGAGTCGTTGAGCTGGGCAAGCTCGAAAACCTTATCGGTAAACATTCCGCAATCGACGCAAAGCGAAGTCGGCTTCGGCTTGAATTCAG
>JAFXRX010000170.1 GCA_017526045.1 Opitutales bacterium | reverse complement strand
GTGGACCACGAATTTTGAAACGTTTGTGTGCACGCTTTCAGAGTCGCTCAAATCGACATTCGACGCCGCAAGCCTCATGTTGCCGCCGAAAGTTACGGTTGCGTCTTTAACGGTAAGAATTGACGTGCCGGAAATCGCGTTTAGGTTGGGGTTGTCGTTCCTCGGGTTTGTGCCGACGCCTATCAAGACGTTGCCGCCTGTTCTATTCCAAGTCGCGTTGTCGATAGTCGCCAAAGACTGGCCTGTCGAACCCGCGACCGAGGAATTTTGCAAAACGAGGTGGTATTTCTGGTTGTAGGTCGCGCCGTTTAAAATGTTAAATTCCGCCGTGCCTGAAAGCGCCGCGTCCGCGCCTATGATAACATACGAGCCGATGTCGGCAAGCGCGCCGTCGCGGACAGTGAAAGATGTTAGGGCGTTTGTGTTCGCGCCGGTTGAAAGAACGGGGCGGATGTCGTAGGAGCTTCTGAACGTGTTGCCTGTGCCCGCCCAGTCGACAATAGACTGCAAGTTGTTGTTCTCGACGCTCGAAGCTCTCAGGAACATTGTGTTCACCTTGAAAAGCGAATTTGTCGAGACTGTTTCAACGCCGCCTTCTTCCTGCACGTTTGTTATCTTCCAGACGCCTGTGGTGTTCTTGTTTTTGGAGTTGTCGCCCCAAGTGGAGTCGCCGCCATTGCTTTGGAATGTGTTGTTGTCGCCCGAAAAGAGCCACAGAACATTGCCGCCGCCGTTGGTGTTGTTGCTGGAATCAAATGCGTTTGAAATCGTTATGTCTGTGTTGCCCGCCTGGTGCAAGGTTGAAGAAGTGTCGCCGCCGTTGGTGTTCCACCACAGCTTGTAGGCTGTCATGGTTGAAAGCGATTCTGCGGACGAGCCCTGCATGAAAACGAGGTTTTCGCCGGAGGCGTTGCCGTTTTCCGCAGCGACGTTTGCGTGCCCCGTGCTTGTGATTGACGAGCTGAGAACGTTTACGATGCCGCTAAGGTTTACGCCGTTGCCGCCCATCGCCCAAGTTGAATTTTGCAAGTTAAGCACTTTTGTGTGCCCGCTTGTCTGGCCTCTGCCCATGCCCACACCCCCAGTGGATACCATGGAGGAATTTATTACGGAAATATTGGCGTCGTTTATTGTGCCTTCGTAGCCTGTAATGTTCCAAGTCGCGCCGTTTCGGATTGTAACGCTGTTTGCCTTGGTGTGAAGTTTGCCCGTAAAGGTTGCGTTGTCGACAACGAGCTCCGAATTGTCGCTAACTCTGACGCTCATGCCGCTTGCAATGGTAAGAGCCGCTCCGTCGGAGATTACAATCTTTGAATTGTTGTAAAGATTGAGGTCGCCGTAAGGCGCGCCGGTAAAAGATGTTGTAAGCGAATTGCCCTCGCCGGAAAGCAATATGTAGGTGTTGTTGTAAACGTCCAGCTTGCCGGTTACCGCCGCGCCCTGAATTAGGAGCGGATATTCGTTGTCGGCAATGTTGATGAGAGCGGATGTTTCCGCCGTCGGCACGCCGTCTGACCATAGGGCGTCCGCCCAAGTCAAGTTTTCTTCGGACACATTCAGCACCAATTCGGTGTCCGCCGCAAAAGCGTTGCCCGCGAGCAAAAGCGCGGACGCGGCGAGCGTGTAGAGATATTTGTTTTTCTTCATAAATTTTTGATTTTTATAAAAAGTTTATGCGTCTTAAAAATTTATTTCGACAAAAAAGATAAGCCGCAATTTTGAAAAATCAAGTTTTTTGAATAAAAATTTTCAAAATTTTTTTGCAAATTTGCCCTAATTTCGCGGAATCCGTGTAAATTCTGTGCTATTGTGTTCTTGCGGAGGGAACAATGAAGAGCAAAAAAAGGAAAGGCGTTTGCCTTTCCTTTTTTTGCGACTGCGCCCCGCCCTTACTTGCGGCGCCTGTATGCCGCAAACGCAAGAGCCAGCGCGCCGAAGATTGCCGCGCATGTAGCAGGTTCGGGGATAACCGCGGTGCCGGTGTAGTACACTACAAAGTCTTTGTAGCCGGCGACCGACTCGCTGTCTTCAACCGCGAATGTGTAGGATTCGTCCTCCAAATCGCGCGCGATAATTCTCATATTTTCCATTGGAGATTCGCCCAGAAAGTCGTACCAGTATGCGGAGATGTAGTCTTCGAGGTTGGATACATTCGCTGTCATCAGCACAAACCGCTCTTCGTAATAGTTGCCCTGCATGCCCGTAAAGTCAACATACAGCAGGCCGTCGAGCTGCCCGTTGAAACCGTTGTTGATTTTGAGCGCGGAAATGCCGGTGTCGTCGAGCTTATATTCGAGGATGCCGCCGCAGGGGTCGTCCCAGGAAGTTTCCGCCCCGCGCATAAGGCGCAGGTAGTTTAAGTCGATAATCGAGCCGCCGCCGACAATCCTGACCCTGTCTTCGCCCGCAACTCTTGCGCCGTTGCCGACATAGAGGGCGCCTGCGTAAAATTCGTTGCCGCTGCCGTTAATTTCGAGGAGCAAATCGCCGCCCAAGAAGCCGCGGTTTGCGAATTCGCCAAGCTTGAATGTCAAGGTGTTGCCGCCGCCCTCTCTTTGGAATACCGTATTGCCCGCGAGTATGAGCTGCGTTTTTGCCGTTGAAGCTGCCTCCATGGAACCTGTGTAGTAGCCCTGCCAGTTTATTTCGCCCTGGTTTACGGTTATAACATTCTTGTTTTCGGCGGAATCGCTCTTGGAATAGAGTTGGTATGTGCCGCCGGTTGCATTTTCGGTGTTGATATTAAAATTGCCGCCGGTTGTGCCCGTTTTCAGGGTGTTGCCCGAGCCCGTCATGGAGACGAAAAAGCCGCCGTCATCTTGGGCGTCGGTCATTGTGCCGTGGAAATTAAAGTTGTATTTGGCTTCCAATGTTCCGTTTGTGCCCTCCATGGAAATGAGCAATTTGCGCGAGCCCGTGCCAGCGTAGTTCATGTTCATTTGCGCGTTTGAGGTTAAGGTCGCGCCGTCGCCCTTGAGGATGATTTGGGACAAGCTGGAAGAGCCGCCGTTATAGTCCCAGTTGTTTTGGGTTGTCAGGCTTGCTCCATCGACAATAATCGAAGAAACCCCTGTGGACTCGCTTGAGTTCGAGGGGGTAAAGCGCACGCCGCCAATCGTAACGTTCGCGCCGCCGGAAACGATAAATTCGTTTGTGCCTGCAACGTAGTTTGTCATGGTAAGCCCGCCTGCCACGTTGACCGTTATGCCGTCTGTAAACTCTATTGTAGACTTGGCCGCGCCTTCGGTTTCATACTTGCTGCCGTGGAAGTTGATGTTTGAGGTGGTATTGAATGTATTGGTGGCTCCCGCAAATTTTACATTGATTTGGGAGTTGCCGCCTGAATATATATTCATGCCGTTTATGGAGAACGTCGAGTTTGTCGCGCCCTCGTTGGAGACGTTGATTACCGCGTCGGACGCCGCGGTGTTGTAGCCGCCGTTTAGGTTGAAGTTGCCGCCGATTTGGAATACGTTGTTTGTGCCCGTCAACAGGAGGTTGCCGGTTGAGCCTGCAGTTTCGTTGTAGCCGATATTAAAGCCGCCCGCCGTCTGGTATTTGGCATAGCCCTTCATTAAGAAGTTGTTGGTCCATGCGCTTTCGCTTGCGCGGGAAAGCCTCATGTTGGTTCCGCCAAAAGCCGCAAACATAGACGTGTTGCCTTCCGTGCCCTGCATTTCAAACGTAAGCGAGCCCATCATTTGCTGGCCATTTGTTCCGCCGTCTGAACCAAATACCACGTTCTTTGCGGAAATTTTTGAGCCGTTTAGAAGCTGGAAGATGAAGTAGCTGTCTTCCGAAGTCGCGCGACCGAGCTGCAAGGTGAAGTCTGCGCCGCTCATGCCCGACGAGGTTATGTCGGTTGAGAAATCGTAATATGTAACCTCGCTATTTGCAACAACGCCCGCGCCGTTCCAAATTGAGCCGTTTGTCACCGTTACTGTCTGGCGATAGTCCTGATTGTCGGCGCCGGTATTCATCGAGTGGTTGCCAAAGCCGTTGTTTTGGGGCGCCACCACATTCCAAACATTGTAGGTGGAATTGTCGAAAATAAAAGTCGTCTTGCCCTGCAAGCCGAGCGGATTTGCTTCGTTAACTCTGTTGAGCGTCGCCCCGTTTCGGAACACAATGTTGAAGAATCCGGCATTTCCGGGGTTTTGCGTATAAATGTTGCCGTTAAACGTGCCGCCGTCAACGAGCAAATGGATAAAATCGGAAGGCAGGTCGGCGGAAGTTGACCAGTTGCGAAGCGATCTGTTCGCATCAAAAGAAAGAACGCCGTTTTTATTTACGACAACGCTCGACTTGCCGGTGACTTCCAAGAAAGAATCGCCGCCGTTCGAAACAAAGTGCATTGTGGAAATATCAGTTCCATCGGTGTCGCCTATGACGAGCCTTGTGTCGCCTTGCAAATACATGCAGGCGTTGTCGTCGAGGATTGATGTTGCCCCGCCCCTTACATAAACATTGGCGGCGGTGTCGTTAATTATATTGATGTAGTAGCGGTCGCGGCTTTGCGTGGTTTCCTTATAATCCCAGCCGATATTGTCAAAATCGATGTTTGTTTCGGCAGTGGTGGCGAATGTGAAGTCGTACGCTTGCCCGAACGCGGGCATAGCCGCGAAGAGAATTAACGATGACAGAGAGGTAAGTATCTGTTTTTTCATAATACAACAAAGAATTTTTATATATAAAAAAACAAATTCCTCTCCGCGGGTCAAGATTTTTTGATTAGAAATGAAAAATTGCCGCCCGCATCCCCTATGGATTGATTGTAGCGGGCACCGGGCAAAAGCGTTAGAGCAAAGCATGGCGAGGACAGCAAGAATGGGTGCGAACGGAGTGTACAAAAAAGGGTACTCGACTGAGCACCCTTTCTTGATCCCGCAGTTATGCAAAGCTATAACGCTTTTGCACCGCCCGCGTCCC
>JAFXRX010000169.1 GCA_017526045.1 Opitutales bacterium | reverse complement strand
TTTGCTTGTTTTTAAGCTGGGAGCGCTCGTCGGCGCACTTTACAATCATGCCCGTCGGCTTGTGCAAAATTTGCACGGCGGAGTCGGTCGTGTTTACGCCCTGGCCGCCCGGGCCGCTTGCCCTGGCTATGGAAATTTCGATTTCCGAAGGGTCGATTTGAATGTCGACTTCCTCCGCCTCGGGCAAAACCGCGACAGTCGCGGCGGAGGTGTGGATTCTGCCGCTTGCCTCCGTTACGGGGACGCGCTGGACGCGGTGCGTGCCGCTTTCGTACTTCATCGAGCGGTAGACGTCGGTGCCGCTTAAAAGGAAACAGACTTCCTTGAAGCCGCCCGCGGGGGATTCGCTGGAGCTTAGCTGCTCGACTTTCCAGCCCTTGCGGTCGGCGAAGCGCGAGTACATTCTGTACAAGTCGGCGGCGAATAGCGAGGCTTCGTCGCCGCCCGTGCCCGCGCGGATTTCAACGACGGTGTTGCGCGAGTCGGTCTCTTCGGGCGGAATCATGTAGCGCAGAATTTCCTTTTTGAGCGGCTCAATCTGCGCTTCGAGGCTTTGCAGGTCTTTGCGGGCGAGCTCTTTGAATTCCGCGTCGGTTGCGGGGTCTTCAATCAGGGCTTTGTTTTCGGCGATTTGCGCGAAGAGCTTTTCGAGGCTCTCGTACTTTTCCTTCAAGCTTGCAAGCTGCTGGTGTTCGCGCGAGACAGCCGATGCCGTGCGCTGGTCGTTGTAAAAATCGGGCGCGTTCATCTTTTCGGCAAGCGCGTCAAGCCTCGCCAAAAAAGGCGCGATAGGTGGAATTCCGTCCATAAATAATTTTAGTGTGTGTTAAATTGTTCGTGAAAATATGCGGGCTGAGCGGGGGCTACTTCAAGTCGAGCGGGAGATTGTCGTCGGCTTTTTTGGAGGAGTCGACGAAGCGGGGGAGGCGCATGCCGCTTTCCTTGCGGATGTGCTTTGGAACGCCGCCTATTCGGCTTTGGATAATCGAGTCGTTTTCGGAGGCTATTCTTTCGCAGATTTTGCGCACATGCATTTTAAGCCAAGTGTGGGTGGGGCTCGACTTCGTGTAGTCGGCGGGGCCGTAGGAGTCTATCCTGCCGTTTTGCAGCAGCATGTCGTTTTGCTCAAATTCCGCGTCGCTTTCGGGGCTGTAAACTGCGAAGGTCTTGCCGCCGCCGCTGCGCACGACGGAAAATACGGGAACGTCGCTTGGCCCGTCGGCGACGTAAATCATATTCCTTATCGGAATTCGCCTGTCCTGCGGCGACATCTGGGCGTTGACGTCGATGTTGGAATTGATGTTTACACCCTTGTTGATTTCAAAAATGAAGCGCGTTTTTATGGTGTTGTCGACAATCGCGCCGATTTGGTTTATCTGCGTCGAGAGCGAATTTAAGTCGAATTCAGGCTGCTTTGAAAAGTTCGGGGGGAAGGGCTCCTCGATAAATTCGCAGGCGAAAATCCCGTCGACTTTTTGCGCGGCGCGGCTGCCCTTGATCATCTCGGCAAGGCCTGTGCTTATGATGTAGTGCTCGAGCTTTATGTCGAGCTTGCGGAATTTTTCGTCGGAGAGGGGGATTTTTCTGAGCTCGTCTAAAAAGTCTAAAATACCGGGGCAAAATTCGATTCTTGCGCCGAGCTCGCGGAGCTTTGCGTTGCTAAGCCCGCGCATTTCGCCCGCCTTAACGAAGCTTAAAAGGTGGTTTAGATAGACGGTTTCGGGCGATACGCGAATTCCCTTTTTTGCGTAGAGCGAGGGCAGGAGGTTGACTTCGTTCCAGAACGAGTTTTCGTCGACGCCGTACTCCTCGAAAATCGGGCGCTGCATATAGCTTGGGATTAGCGTTTTGTCGAAGTCCCAAACGCAGGCTATGATGTGCTTGTTGCGCAGCGAATCTTGGCTTTGCTCTTTCATAATTTTTTAATCAATTATTTTTTTAGCAAAAAAAATTTTTTCGCCAACATAAAAATAAAAACGGCGCGAAATTTTTGTTTCGCGCCGAGTGCTGAAATTCAATTCTTATGCTACTTGCGCCTGCGGTACGCCGCAAAGGCGAGGGCGAGCGCGCCGAAGATTGCCGCATAAGTGGCGGGTTCGGGAACTGCTACGCCCTGAACTGTTACCCACCATGTGTTGCTTTCGTGAACGAGGCTGCCGTCAACAAAGTCCGCAACCGCAGAGTCGTCAACCAAGTTGAAAATGCTTTCCCAGCCCGAGACGCCCGCGTAGCGCGAGCAAATAAGAGCGATTTTGTATGTGTCGCCCACAACAAAGTCTTCGCCCAAAACAAAGTCGCTCAAATATACGTTGATTGCCGCGTTTGCGCCAGTCTGACCGTCGCCCGCCTTGCCGTACAGCGTGTAAACAAGGGCGTTTTCGCGGTTGCCCACTGCGGCAAGAGAGTTGTTGCCCAAGTGGATATTCAGCGTTGAATCGGCGTCAAGCCAGAATTCGACACCGCTATAAATCGCCTTTGTGCCGGCGTTATTAAGCGTTATTGTATTCTTCAAATGGAAGTAGTCTGCAAGCTTTACGGACGCGCCGCTGTTTACGGTAAGCGAATTTGCATAGTTTATGCTGCCGCTGATGCTTGCGCCCTTGTTTATTATAAGGTCGTTTGCTTGTAGGTTGCCGTTGATTGTCGTGCCCTGGCCGACTTCAAACGTATTTAAGATATTTAGGTTCGCGTTGATTGTGTTGTTGTTGCCGAGCGTAAAATTCTTTACCTTAATGGTTTGGCCGCTTGCGTTGATTGTGGCGCCGTCGCCCATTGTGAACGAAAAGCCTGTTTCATTTTCGTACAAAATTTGGAACGCGGACACGTTGAGCGTGGAGTTTGCGCCCATGTTTACGGACGCGTTAAAGTACATGTCAAGCCGATTGCCGGCGTTTAAAGTTGCGTTTTCGTCCAAAGTAAGCTTGCCGCCGGATTGGAAAATCCATTTGCCCGAGCCGTTTTGCGACGATGTTCCCGTAACGAAAATTTCGCCGTTGCCGTACATTGTATTGATGTCGCCTGTAACATTCAAATTTGCATTGTCAAGCGTTGTTCTGTTATACAATGTCTGCAGCCTGCCGCCGACAACCAAATTATTTTCGCCTGTTATGGAAAGTCTTGTTGAGTTAGCGTCCAGATTGCCTGTAACCGTCAACACTCCGCCGGTTGTGTCGATGGAGTAGTTTGTGTTAGTCAGGATCAGCTCTTCTTTTGTGTTTTCGTCGGGCAGGTCGGGATCATATTCCCAGTTTGCCGCAAACGCAAGCGGAGAGGCGATTATTGAGGATATAATAAGATAGGATAGTTTTTTCATGGCTGATATTTTTTTAAATTTGCGGAAATCCTAGCGGAAAATTTTTATCTGTCAAGTAGTTTTTAAATTCTTTATAAAAAAACTGTCGCGGGCAGGCAAAAAAACATTTTCCCCCTCTCGACATTTTGTAGTTAGCGCAGGGCAAAAGCGTTAGAGCAAAGTATAACGAGGACAAAAATAAAGCCTGCGAGCGGAGTGTACAAAGTCGTACTTGACCGAGCAGGCTTTATTTTTCACGCAGTTATGCAAAGCTATAACGCTTTTGCACAGCTAACGTCCCCAATTACTTCTTGATCTCTCGATGCAAAGTGCGGCGCTTGAGGGCGGGGTTGTACTTCATTTTTTCAACCTTTTCAAGCTGCTTGCGCGGGTTGCGCGAAGTTAAGTAGCGCGAAGGCGACTTGCCTTCTTTGCGGGCTTCTGTGCATTCTAAAATAACTGTTTCTCTTGGCATAATCTTGGATTGTTAAATTGTTAAAGCATGCAACTATGGCATTCCGATTTCAAAAAGCAACACATTTTTTTGCCGCATTTTTTCTCATTTGAAAACCGAATCCCAATTCTTGTCGAAATCCTCAGTCTGGTAGACTTTGTATTTTATGGGCTGCAATACGCGCGTTTCGGCTTTGGGGCTTTTGCCCTCGAAATATTTTTCGGCAATGGCAACGGCGCAAAGATAGCCGTAGCCGTAATAGTCGTTGCCCGCGCACATCGAGATTGTTTTTGAGCGCAGATACTGGCTTAAATGCGGCCTAAGCGACATCACTATTATGAAGTTTCTGTCGGAGTCGGGCTTGATTTTTGCCGAATTTATGAGCGGGTTCGCGTCCAAAAACAGAATTCCGTAGTTGTCCAGAGCCTCGATTTCGCTCTCGAATTTTTCGGAGAAGCTCGAAAAGTATGCGGACGAGGCGTAGACGACGCAGGGCTTGCCGCGCAGGGCTTCGAGCATGGCTTTTTCCGCGGCGTTTTTGGGTTCGGGCGGCTGCGTTTTGAAGGCCTCGTCGCTGCCCGAATAGACGGCGATTAGCTTGAAATTGTTTTTGCCCAGGTGCGGGTTGATTTCGTCAAACACGTCTTTGACAAGCTTGGCTTCGTCGCTTTTTACGAAGAATGTGCGTCCGCTTGCGGGCAGGTCGGTTTCGATGAGGGCTACGGGCTTTTCTTTTGCGAAATCTTTTACTGCCGCCTGCGCCGCCGCGATTTCGGAAAGGCACGGCACGACGATTGCGCCGATTGCGTCCCCGCTTGCGGAGTTTTCTTTTAGGATTTCCGCCTGCTTTTTGCCCGAGAGGCCGTTTTGCGAGGTCGGCGTTATGTTGACAATCGATATGTCCGCGTTGTAGCGGACTCCGAGGTCTTTTGCGGCGTCGCGCGCGCCGTTTATCACGGCGTTTTGCGACATCGTCTCCGCGGAGTTCGACATAAAAAGAATGCTCTTTTTTGGCATGGGGTTTTCCCCCGCGAGGCAAAACTGCGCCGCGGCGAAAATCACAAAACCGAAAAAGAGCTTCCTTGCCATAATTGTTTTTCCGTTAGAAAACAGCCTTGTGCATGTCGCCTTCGTTTACGAAAGCCTCGTGCATTGCAAACGCCTTTGAGAGCGTCTGCGGGGTGTGCCCCTTCGAAACGCTCGCAAGGTATGCGCGCAGCAGGTCGCGGTATTCGGGCGCGGCGCAGTTTTCGATGATGAGCTCCGCCCTCTGCATCGGCGTCTTGCAGCGCAAGTCGGCGACGCCGTATTCGGAAATGACGACGTTTACCGAGTGCTCGCTGTGGTCGGCGTGCGAGACGAGCGGGACGAACGCGGAAATCGCGCCGCCCTTCGCGACAGCGGGGGTCGTGAAGATTGAAATGTACGCGCTTCTGGTGAAGTCGCCCGAGCCGCCGATGCCGTTCATCAAATTCTTGCCCATGATGTGCGAGGAATTTACGTTGCCGAAGAGGTCGACTTCAATGGCGGTGTTTATCGAGATGATGCCTAGCCTGCGGACGAGCTCGGGGTTGTTGGAAATTTCCTGCGGGCGCAGCACGATTTTATCGTGGAAGAATTTGATGTTGTCGTAAATTTCCTTGAGCTTGGGGGAGGTTACCGTTAGGGAAGTCGCGCTTGCAAATTTCATGTGGCCGTTTGCGAGCATGTCGATGACCGAGTCCTGCAAAACTTCGCTGAACATCGAGAACTGCGGGATGTCGGGGTTGGAGCCCATCGCGCCCAAGACCGCGTTTGCGATGTTGCCGACGCCGCTTTGAATGGGCAAAAATTCCGCGGGGATGCGCCCTGCCTTCATTTCAGAGGCGAGGAAGTTTGCGACGTTTTCGCCGACTTTTGTCGTGATTGCGTCCGCAGCCTTGAAGCCGCCGACTTCGTCGGGGCGGTTTGTTTTTACGATGCCCACGATTTTAGCGGGGTCGACTTTCACCGTTTCGCGGCCGCAGCGGTCGGAGCAGGTGTAAATGGGGATTTCGCGGCGATAGGGCGGGTTGGCGGTTTCGTAGATGTCGTGCATGCCGCGCAAAGCCTGCGAGTGGTATTCGTTAAGCTCGATTAAGATTTTGTCGGCGAGCTTCAAGCCCGTGGGGGAGATGCCCACGGAGGTTGTCAGCAGAATTTCGCCGTCGTCGGAGACGTCGGCGGCTTCCACAACCGCCCAGTCGAATTTGCCCAGGAAGCCGTAATTC
>JAFXRX010000168.1 GCA_017526045.1 Opitutales bacterium | reverse complement strand
TATCGCAAGCTGCTTCATCAAAACCGCGAGGTTGTTGCCGACAATCGAGCCTCTGGCATCGCTCATGCCGACGAGAATGTTCGTGTATATTTCGGTCATTCTCACGCACTGGTTGTTCTCCACGATAATGTCTTCCAAAAGCTCGCTTTCAGCCTCGGTAAAGCCGATTTTTTCGGTGTCGCGCACAAGCTTTGCAAGCAGCACTTTGTTGCCGTTTGTCGCGCTTTCGTAGTACGTCAAGCTCTTGGAGAGGACGAACATTTCCGTTAGGTGGTGGTTCGAGACGGAAAATTCGATGTCTTTTTCTATTCTTGAAGAAATCAAGCGTATGATTTTTAAGTGCTCCAAGAAGTGGTTTGTTGCGTGGTGCAAAATTCTAAGCATAACGCCCTTTAGCGAGCGCGCGCGCAGCGAGCCCCTGCCGTACTCGAAAAGAGGAGTGTCCTCGGGCTGCACAATCAGGATTTTGTCGGAAAAAAGAAAGATGCCGACGGACGTAACGCCAAAACCCAGCAGATCCTCCGCGGTGTAGTTGCGCGGCTGCTTCAAGATTATTGCAATGTGGTTGTCCTCAAACTCGACGCGCGAAATTTCGTCGGGGTCGAGCGCGGAATTGAGCGAGTGCGGGTCGATTTGGTATTCGTCGATGAGCCGTCGCTTCTCCTCTTCCGTCGGGGCGACGTAGGCGTCTATTGCGCCGGTTTCGGCTTCGATGATTTTGCCTTCAACAATGTCGAATGTTTTTAGCATAAAAGTTCCTTTCGTTTTTCGGGTCGACCCCCTATGGGCTATAAAAACGCAAGCCCAATTCGAGTTTTCCAAATCGAGTTTTCAAAAAAATGTCGGCGATTTTTGCGGACTTGTCAAGACGTAATGGCGCAAAGGCAAATTTAATGCGTTTGCCCAAAAAAAAGATTGAATAATTTTTCGGGAAAATCCATAGTCAAAAACTTTAAAAAGTAGATTTATCTTTCACAAACAATAATAACAGCACTATGTCCAACCTAACAAAAACCCTGTCGTCGTCGCTATTTAAAAAGTATGTGATGGCTATTACCGGTTTTGCGTTGGCGGCGTTTTTGCTCATCCACATGCTTGGCAACTTGCAGGTGTTGGAAGGCGGCCCGCACGCAATTAACGCGTATGCAAACTTCTTGCAGACTTTGCCCTGGGAATTCCTGTGGGGCTTCCGCTTGGGTCTTGCACTCTGCCTTGTAATACACTTTGCGACAGCATACCTATTGGTAATCGAAAACAAGAAGGCTCGCCCGCAAACGTACGCCGTAAAAAAATCGGTGGTTTCTTCCGCGGCGGCAAAGACTATGATTTACACGGGCACTGTAATTTTGCTTTTTGCCATTGTCCACATTCTACACTACACAGTTCTTTGCCTCAACCCCGAATTTAAGAGCCTCGAATGGGTTTGCCACAGCGGCATGTACGAAGGCAAGACGCTACACGACGTTTACGCGATGGTAATTTTGGGCTTTAGCAACACTTGGGTTGCGCTCGCCTACATCGTCGCGATGTTTGCAATCGGATTTCACCTCGTCCACGCGGTTTCTTCCATGTTCCAGTCGGTAGGCTTGAGGGACGAGCAGGTAAGGTATAAGCTAAACGCGGTTGCCGTTATTTACGCGGTTGTAATTTTCGGCGGCTTTTCAATCGCTCCCCTTTCGGTTTTGATTTCCAAATACACTCCGTGCCAAATTCTGCCGGTAAAGGAAGTCGTAAAACAGTATAACGCAAAAGCCCCCAAGGCAAACGGCAAGGCGATTTTTGTGGACTACAAGTTCCTCGAATGCAAAAAGGCTTGCGACAAGGCTAACCCCGCAAAATAAGAAGGATTTTCAATATGAGTTTCAATTTGGATTCAAAAATTCCCGAAGGCAAAATCTCGGAAAAGTGGGATAACTACAAATTCCACGCAAAGCTCGTAAACCCCGCAAACCGCAGGAAATACCACGTAATAGTGGTGGGCTCGGGTTTGGCGGGCGCAAGCGCGGCGGCGACTTTGGCGGAACAGGGCTACAACGTCTCCTGCTTCTGCTATCAGGACTCCCCGCGCCGCGCGCACTCTATCGCGGCTCAGGGCGGCATCAACGCCGCCAAGAATTACCAGAACGACGGCGACTCAATCTACCGCCTCTTCTACGACACTGTAAAGGGCGGCGACTTCCGCTCCCGCGAAGCAAACGTTTACCGCCTCGCACAGGTCTCGAACAACATCATCGAC
>JAFXRX010000167.1 GCA_017526045.1 Opitutales bacterium | reverse complement strand
TGCTTGTCGACCGCCTCCTTGTAGAATTCGGCGGCCTCCATGAATTTTTTTTCATCCTCGCACTTTTTGCCCGCGGCGACCGCGTCGTCTATTTCCGACTTCAGCGGCGCGGCGTTGAGCGATTCAAGCTCGATTTCAAAATCCCTGACTTTCGAAAAATCGGCGTAGCTTGTGTTGGAATAGTCCTTGTTGATGATAGTCTGCAGCTCGATTGCCTTTTTGTAGAGCAGCTTCGCCTCCTGCCAATGCTTGCGCTCGACTTCCTCCTTTATCTGCGCCTGGATTTTTTTAATTTCGTTTGCGAAAGGAACCGCGCTTACAAGCCTGAGCATCTGCCCCGCCTTGACCAGGTTTGAAACGCTGTAATAGTCGCTGTCGGGATAGAGGCTGTTGACGCGCTCCTGCATGTCATAGGCCTGCTTGTAAAAGTTCAGAGCGTCCAAGAGCTCGTGCTTGGTGAAAGCCTCGTCCGCCTTTTTGAGAAGGATCGGGATTTCCTCCGCCTCTTTGCGCCCCTTCACGTTCTGCAAAGTGGTGCGCATGCGGGCGAGCTCCGCGTAGGTTTCCCTGTCGCCGGTTTCCGATTTTTTTATAAAGCCCGCCAAAATATCTATGGATTTTTCGAGCTTTCCCATGTCCTCGGCGGTGGGCTCGCCGAGCTTTAATTTTTCCAAAAACTGGTTGTAGAGCTTTTCCGCCTCGGTTTTCATTTCAAGCGCGTCGGCAATGGAAATTTCCGCCTCGTCCTCTACATTGTAAGTCCCCCTCGGCTCGAAGAGGGTCAGCAAGAAGAAGAAGCCCAAAACCAAAGCGGCGGCAAGAATTGTCCAAAAAACTTTTAAGGCGCTCATAATAAAAATCTACAGTTGAAAAAATGGACTACTTTTGGGTTTTTGTCAAGACGCGCAAGCCCCGCGGATTCGCCGCGGGAGGCGGCGAGCGTCATTTTTCCGGATTGCGCGCCTGCTTTGCGGCAATCTCAGCCATCCACTTTTCCCAGTTGGCGTCGACTATCGCCATGGAGGGCTTTGGCGACCAGTCGTTGTTGTACACCGAAAAGTTCAAGGGCTTGAAAGAGCCCGCGACGACAACGCCCTCCTGCGAAGGGTCGACATTGTCGATTGCAACGTCCACAAACTCCCAGCCGAAATTCGTGGAATTTTCGATTGTGTTGCGCAAAAGGGCTTCCATTTCGTGCGGGAAATAGTCGGTGCCGTTGATCGTCATGTGCTCGGTTACAACCCAGTCGCGCCCCGTAGCGTTCATGACTTCGCGGACTCTGGCGTACGCCTTCGAATTCGGGTGGCGGTCGTCGAAATGCCACGTCCAGTTGACCTGCAAAATGTCGGGCTCGGATAGATTTAAAAGGAAGTTCATGGGGCTGCCCATTCTCGCGCGCATTGTTTTTTCGCCCGCGTCGAGATAGTCGGAGGCAATCCAGACGGGCTTGCCGCCGAAGCCTTCGCGGTAGGCCCGCGCATCGCCGTTGACCCAGCCCGCAAGCCAGTGCGCCCTGAAAACATTCCAGACGACGTCGTCTATAAATTCATCGGAAATCGGGAAAGATTCGGGGAATTTCGGGGCGAACTTGCAATTTTTTTCGCACCAGGCCCCGTAGGCTTTTTTCGCCGCGGGGGAATAGTCGAGGTTGCGCGAGCCCATGTACTGCGGCTCGACTGTGGTTTCGCAGTAGAGAAAATCCTTGTCCGCCAACGCTTTTGAGATGTTGCGTATGAAATTGCGCGAGCATCTCAAATAGTCCTCGTCGTAAAGCGAGGGCACGACTGAGGCGTAGGCGTATTCGGTGTCGCTTGCCTTTTCGCCGTTTGAGTCGACCGCAACGGCGTTTGGATGGGCCTTCCAAAAGCCCGCGGGCAAAGTGCCGCCGCCGACGCCGTAAGTTTCGACCGAAAGCGAGGCGAACATGCCGTTTTCATTTATTGCGTCGATAAGCCTGCGCAGAGGCTCGATGTCGGCTGAAATGCTGCCGTCGCCGACAAAGTCGAAGTGGTGCCAATAGCAGTTGAGCGCGAGGTTTGTAAAGCCCTTCTTTGCCAAAATCGGCAAGTGGGAAATGAGCTCTTCGATTTGCCCCTTGTTGCCGTAGTCGCGCAGGGGCTTGCCTGTTTTCATGAACTTCCAGGCGCCGTCGATGTAGAGGCGGCCGCCCTTGAGCTCGCATTTTTTGCCGTTGATGATTCGAGTGCTCATTATTTCAGCTCAATTAAGATTGTTTGAATTTTCTTGGGCTGCAATTCGACGCTTACGCCGCCGTTTGCAAGCTTTGCGGCCTTCTGCTTTTCCTCGTTCAAGTTCGCCAAGAATGCCGATTTTACGGCTCGCGCAAATTTCACAGCGCACTTCTGGGTTTTGTTCGAGGGGTTGAAAAGGCGCACCAAAACCGCGTTCGTTCTCGCCGCCTTCTTCGCTCAGGAAAGCTGCACGACGGAAGAGTCGATTGACATAAACGACGCCTCAAGCGGAAGCCTGCCGCCCTTGCGCGCCTTTGTTTCCGCCGCCAAAAGCGGGGCTGAAAATTCGTCCGCCTGCCGGTAAAGCTTTTCAAAGCCCGCCCCGAAATCGCCGAAGCAGAGGGCGTATTTGTACGAATGGGCCCCTATGCCCTGCGAGAGGTCGCCGGGCTTGTATTCGAGGTCGAAGTCGCCCGAGGTGCAGATTTTGTTTTCGTATGCGCGGGTGATTGTCAGCGCGTACTTGCCGCCTTCGAAAGTTTCGTATTCGTGCAGGCCTCCGCCCAAAACCGCAAAGCCCTTCTTTGCGTCCTTCAAGCCTGAGAAGCGCGCCATCGGGAACGTCAGCTCCGGAAAGTCCGCATACGGATTTTTCTTGTCGCGGATGTGGCGGCGGATTGCGATGTCGAAAACGGATTCTGCAAAATTGTTTTCCGACTTTACGCCAGTGTTGAATATCGCGCGCAGGCGGTGGTTGCGGCACTTGTTTTCAAACTCGACCTTGACTTCGATGTTCTTCGAGCCCGCCGCCAATGTGTATTCCACAACAAAGGTTGTGGGCACCAAATTCTTGGCGACGCGGGTTGACTGCCGCCAATCCATGTAGTCGCGGGAGCGCGGCGTGTCGGCGGGAATTTTCAGGGCGAATTCCGCGCGGACTGTGTTTGAAACATCGCCCGAGACGACGCGGCTTAGCTTCGCCTTGACGCCCTTTGAGGAGACAATCAAATCCTTTATCGGCGAGACGTGGCTCCAAGAGTGCCCCATTTCGCCGCCGTCTTCAAAGTAGTTCAAATTCGAATAGGTCTGCTTAGAGGCTTTGTCGGAAACAGTTATCGTGCCGTCGGGATTTACCTTCGCCTTCAAAAATTCGTTTTCGAGCTCGAAGCCCTTTGCCTGCGCGGATTTTTTCGCGGCGGGAACCCTTTTCAGGACGAAAGTTTTGTACCCGAGGGCGGGGACTTTTTCGGCGTAGAAATTCAGCGCGAACTCGTCGGCGTAGCTCATGAGGGCGAGGTCTGCGTGGTCGCGGAAAACCTTGCCGTAATAGTTTGTCGGGGCGATGTCGAACCTTACCGAATTGCCGCGGCTATCCGACATCTCAAAGCCCTTGCCCTCTATTTCCCGCGCGACGTCGACAAACGCCGAAACTGTCTGCGACCTCTCAAAGGGCAGCGGGTTGAACACGGTTATGACAACCGCGTTTTTGTCGAGACTGGAAGTGTCGATTTTCGCCTGGAGCGCGTATAGAGACTCGCTTGCAATCATGTCCGAAAGCGAGATTGAGTCGCGCAGGCGGTAGGTTGCGTCCTGCTCGATTCTGTCGATGCCGCAGCCGCCGA
>JAFXRX010000166.1 GCA_017526045.1 Opitutales bacterium | reverse complement strand
TTGTTCGCGGCGACTTGAGCGAATTTGTTTTCGGCGGGAAGTCGGAAAACAGGCTTGTCTTGAACATATTTCCGAGCGTCGACACGGGCGTTTGCGCGATGAGCGTGCGCAAATTCAACGCCCTCGCGGCGGGCATTGAGGGCGTGAAAGTTTTGTGCGTCTCGAAAGATTTGCCTTTTGCCCAGAGCAGATTTTGCGCGGCAGAGGGCATAAAAAATGTCGAAGTCTTGTCGGATTTCAGGGGCTCGTTTGCCTCCGACTACGGCGTGCTGATTGCGGGCGGCGTTTTGAAAGGCCTCATGGCCAGGGCGATTGTCATAATCGGCAAAGACGGCAGGGTTTTGTATTCCGCGCTGAATTCGGAAATCGCCGAAGAGCCCGACTACGATGCGGCGTTGGCGGCTCTCAAAGCCTCCGAATAGTGGAGAAAAAAGCGCGCAAAAAAAACGGCGGAAAAATAAAAAATTTTCCGCCGTTTTTTATGTTTTTTGCCTAAAAATTTAAGCTAAAAATCAGTTTTTGCGCAGGAAGTCGATGCACTGCTTGACTTGCTCCAAATTGTTGTCCCAGTCGGCTTCGTATTCGATTACGAACCAGCCGTCGTACTTCTGCTTGTCGAGGAGCTTTAGCATTTCCTTGCAGCCCAATTCGCCCGTGCCGAAGGGGACGCACAAATTGTTCGGATTGCCGAACTGCTTTTGGTCTTTGAAGTGGAGCGTCTTCATTTTGCCTTTGAGAGCCTTGAGCCCGTCGAGCGGGTTGAGCTTGCAGCGCGACCAGTGGCCGACGTCCGCGCCCGAGAAAACGTGCTTGTACTTGCCGTCTTCGAGCAGAATTTTTACAACCTGCGGGTGCCAGTATTGGTTGGACGAGCCCTTGTCGTGGTTGTGTATGCAAAGCTCGACATCGCTATTGCCGTACTTTTCCGAAAGGGCCTCGAAGGCGTCCCACGCGCGCACGGGCGATTCCGTCACGATGCGCTGTATGCCGAATTCCTTGCAGAATTCCATCGCGTTTTTGAAATTGCCGTCGTTGTCGGGCGCGCTTGTGCAGCCGATTGAAACGATTTTAAGATTTGCGTCTTTGAGCCAGCCTTTCAAAACTTCGATGTCCTCCTTGGCCATTCTTTCGTTGAAAGTGATGGGCTTGCCCTTCGAGTCCACCTTGCCCTTGTCCTTGTAAAGGCGCTGGCCCGGATAGACTTCGAGGCCGTCGATATTCAGGCCCTTCAGCTTTTCGATGGTCTCTTCAAGCGAGAAGCGGTTGAATGTGTAAGTTTGCACTGCGACTTTGCGCGGCTTTGCCTGCAATGTCGCGGTGAAGGTCAAAAGCGATAGAATAATCGCCCCCGTAAGCAATATTTTTTTCATCATAATTTTTGCATTTTCCGAAAAACCGGCGCTGTTTGCAAGACTTATTTTTCGCGTTTATTTTCGGGATTTAATTTTATAAATTTGCTTGCGATTTTCGCATTATCGGGCAGAATTTGAAAAAATATTTACATAGCGGCAGTGTGCCCGCGCGAAGTCTTTAACAAAAAAGAGTTAAAGAAATTTTTATGGAAGAGAAAATCAACGAAATTTTAAGCCGTTTCAAGGCGGCTTTGCCAAACGCAAAAACCGCTTCGGACGTCGCGTCGGTTTCGGCGGCGTTCACGGGGCCCAACGGCGAGCTTACCGCCCTTATGAAAGTCATCCCGACTTTGGAGCCCAAAGATCGCCCGGCGGCGGGAAAGCTCATAAACATGGCAAAAAAGACAATCGAGCCGATGATTGCCGAGGCTTATGCGCGCATTGAGCGCGAGCAAATGGCAAAGTCGTTGGGCGAAAAAGTCGATGTTAGCCTGCCGAGCCCCGATTTTCCCAAGGGCACTCTGCACCCGCTGACTCTTACAATCCGCAAAATCTGCGCGATTTTCCGCAAAATCGGCTTCACCGTCGCGGAGGCCACCGACTTGGAGACGGAGTGGTTTTGCTTCGACGCATTGAACACCCCCGCCGACCACCCCGCCCGCGACGCGCAGGACACGCTTTTCATGCCAAAAGACGCAAACATTGCAAACGTCAAAAAGCATGCCGGCGAGCTTTATCTGCTGCGCAGCCACACTTCGAGCGTGCAAATCCGCGCAATGCTTAAAGAGGGCGCGCCAATCCGCATTCTCGCCCCTGGCAGGGCTTTTAGGCGCGACACAGTCGATGCCACGCACTCTGCGAACT
>JAFXRX010000165.1 GCA_017526045.1 Opitutales bacterium | reverse complement strand
TTTCGAATGGACATAGTCTGCGAGCGGCTTAAATCCCTTGCCGCCTTTCGCGCTCGGAAAGCGGTTTTCGGCGGGCATGTACCTGCCCCATTTGTCGACGACATATCTCGGGTCTTTTTGATTGTAGCCGCCCGATTTCGGATTTTCTACATACCATCTGATATCGACTACGATATACTCCCAGCCATAGGGCTTCAAATATTTCGCCATGAAGTCGGCGTTCTTTTTTACTTCGTCCTCGGCGACAGTCGGCCCGTAGCAGTCCCAGCTGTTCCAGCCCATCGGCGGCGTTTTCGCCCAGTCCTTGAAATCGGCAAACGCGGCGGCCGATGCAAAAATTGCCGCCAGCAGAACGCAAAATTTTTTTATTTTCATGAATCTATTTTTGCGCCCGCGCAGACTTTTTGCGAATCAAATTTTACTTTACAGTAAATCCGCAAAAAAATTAAAACAGCCCGCCCTATCAATTCTTAATTATTCATTTTTGAGTTTTCCAAAAAAATAGCGAAAGCGGCAAAAAAAGGGCACTCGACTGAGTACCCATTTTTGATCGCGGAGTATATCGCCCAATTTCAGAGCTTTATGCCGCCCGCGTCCCTATGTTAATACTTATAGATGTCGGCTTTGTAGGGCCCCTCGACCGGCACGCCGATGTAGTCCGCCTGCTCCTGCGTAAGCTTCGTAAGATGAGCTCCGATGCGCTCCAAGTGCAGCCGCGCGACTTCCTCGTCGAGCTTCTTCGGCAAGGTGTAAACCTTGTTTTCGTACTTGCCGCGGTTCGCCCACAAGTCCATTTGCGCAAGCGTCTGGTTCGTAAACGAATTGCTCATTACAAACGACGGGTGCCCCGTTGCGCAGCCCAGATTTACAAGCCTGCCCTCCGCCAGCAAATAAATGGATTTGCCGTCGGGGAACGTGTATTTATCGACCTGCGGCTTGATATTAGTGCGCTTGATGCCGGGGAACGTTTCGAGCTTGTTCACTTCGATTTCGTTGTCGAAGTGCCCGATGTTGCAGACTATCGCCTGGTCGCGCATTTTTTGCATGTGCTCGATTGTGATAATCTTGCAGTTGCCCGTCGTCGTAACATAAATGTCGGCAAGCCCCAAAGTTTCCTCGACTGTAACAACCCTGTAGCCTTCCATTGCCGCCTGCAGCGCGCAAATGGGGTCGATTTCGGTAACCCAAATTGTCGCGCCCAAGCCCTTGAGAGCCTGCACGCAGCCTTTGCCGACATCGCCGTAGCCGCAGACGACCGCGACTTTGCCCGCGACCATCACGTCGGTTGCGCGCTTGATGCCGTCAACCAAAGATTCGCGGCAGCCGTAGAGGTTGTCGAATTTGCTCTTTGTGACGGAGTCGTTGACGTTGATTGCGGTGAAGAGCAGCCCGCCGCGCTCGCTTCTCTGGTAGAGACGGTGCACGCCCGTCGTGGTCTCTTCGGAAACGCCCTTGACTTCGGCGACGACATCGTGCCAATGCTTCGGGTTCTGCGCGTAAACTTTTTTAAGGAGCGCCTTGATGACTTCTTCCTCGCGGCTCGAGCTCGGCGTATTAACCCAGTCGCTGCCGTTTTCGAGCTCGTAGC
>JAFXRX010000164.1 GCA_017526045.1 Opitutales bacterium | reverse complement strand
GGGCGGGCTTTTTTCGCGCGGCAAGAAGGAGGTCCGCGCAGTCGACGGCGTCAGCTTTGAAATCCAACGCGGGGAAATTCTCGGGCTCGTCGGCGAAAGCGGCTCGGGCAAAACGACGACTGGCAGGGCGATTATAAGGCTTGCACCCGTTTCGTCGGGCAAAATATTTTTCGGCGGCGCCGAGCTTACAAAGCTTTCAAACAGGCAGTTTATGCCCTACCGCAAAAAAATGCAGATGATTTTCCAGGACCCGTTCAATTCGCTCGACCCGCGGATGACTGTCGGCGAAACCATCGCGGAGCCCCTTGAAATCCACTTCAAACTCTCAAAGGCGGAAAAGCTCGCGCGCGTAAAAAGCCTTTTGGAGCGCGTGGGGCTCGACCCCAATTTCGCAAACCGCCACCCCCACGAATTTTCCGGCGGGCAGAGGCAGCGCATCGGCATTGCCCGCGCCCTCGCAGTCGAGCCCGAATTCATAATATGCGACGAGCCCGTAAGCGCGCTCGACGTCTCAGTGCAGGCGCAGATTGTCAACCTGCTCGAGGACCTGCGCAAGGAGCTCAACATCGCAATGCTTTTCATCGCCCACGACCTGGCGGTGGTCGAGCACATAAGCGACAGGATAATGGTGATGACAAACGGCAAAATCGTCGAGGAGGGCGAAGCCGAAAGCCTTTGCAAAAACCCGAAGCACCCATACACGCAAAAGCTTATCGCGGCAATTCCCAAACTACTATGAAGCGCATTTTCCCCTCCGCAGTTTTTGCATTCCTGTGCCTCGCCCTTGCCGCGTGCGGCAGCCGCGAAACCCCCGCCGACGCCGGCGCGAAAAGCGGGACGCTTCTTATGGGCAACTCCGCAGACCCCGCGACGCTCGACCCGTCGCTTGCAACGGGGCTTAGCGAATGCAAAATTTTGTGCGCGCTCTTCGAGGGGCTCGCAAGCGCGGACGCTGAAACGCTCGAGCCAATCCCCGCCGCCGCCGAAAGCTGGACTTTCGACGGAAGCGCGTACACTTTCAAAATCCGCAAGGGCGCGAAGTGGTCGGACGGCGAAAAATTGAAGGCGTCCGACTTTGTGTTCGCTTTCAGGCGCACGCTAAACCCCGCAATCGGCGCGGAGTACGCGAATTTTCTGAGGCCTATAAAAAACGCAAAAAGCATTCTCGAAGGCAAAATGCCGCCCGAAAAATTGGGCGCGGAGGCGATTGGCGATGACACTCTCAAAATCGAGCTGGAATACCCCTGCCCGCACTTTTTGAATTTGCTAAGCCACTGCGCATTCTTCCCGCAGCCCGAGCATGTCCTGAGGAAATTCGGCGCGCAAAACAGGCGCGAAGGCTCGTGGGTGCGCCCGCAAAACATCGTCTCAAACGGCGCGTTCGTCCTCAAAGAGTGGCGCATAAACGACAAAGTCCGCGTCGAAAAAAACCCGAACTACTGGGACGCAAAAAACGTGCACCTAAACGCCGTCGAATTCTACCCGATTTCAAACATAAACACCGAAGACCGCGCATTCCGCGCAGGCCAGCTGCACCTGACGGACTCCGTCTCGGCAATAAGAATTCCCGCAATAAAAAAGAATATGCCCCAATGCCTGCAGACCTCGGACATGCTCGGCGTATACTACTACTGCCTCAACACCTCCCGCCCGCCGCTAAACGACGCGCGCGTGCGCAAGGCTCTTGCAATTTCCATAAGCCGCCGCGGCATAATTTCAAACTTTCTCAAGGGGGGGCAAAAGCCCGCGATGTCGTTCGTGCCGCCAAGCGCGGCAAAAGGCTACCGCTGCGGCGAACAGCTTGAAGCGGACGCCGCCCTCGCGCGAAAGCTCCTCGCCGAGGCGGGCTACCCCGGCGGCAAAAATTTCCCGAAAATCACAATAACATACAACACATCCGAGCAGCACCGCCCAATCGCCGAGGCAATCCAGCAGCAGTGGAAGAAAGCCCTCAACATCGACGTCGAGCTTTACAACCTCTCTTGGCCCGCGTACCTCGACGCGAGAAGGCAGGGCGATTTTTACATAACAAGGGCAAGCTGGATTGCCGACTACGCGAGCCCCGAAAACTTCCTCTCAATCTTCCGCTCCTCGAGCCCGCTCAACCACGCCGCCTGGAAAAACAAAGAATTCGACGCCTTATTAAACGCCGCCAAAACAAACGACGCCTCCCTTGCAATTTCCAATTTTGAAAAGGCGGAGGAAACTCTCATGCGCGAAGTTCCCGTAATTCCAATCTATTTTTACAACCGCGCGTTTTTAAAAGACCCCCGCCTGCGCGGCTGGGGCTTGAACCCGCTCGACTACCACAACTATAAAAACGTCTATTTCGAAACGGAGGCGGAAAAATGATTAGATTTTTGCTGCGCAGAATTTGCGAGGCCGTCCCCGTTTTTTTCCTGATAATAACCGCCGTGTTTTTCATGACGCGCTTCGTGCCGGGCGGGCCTTTCGACAGCGAAAAATCCGTCCCGCCCGAAACGCTCGAAGCTCTCAATTCCTACTACGGGCTCGACGAGCCGCTGCCCGCCCAGTACGCAAAATTTCTAAAAAATCTGGCGCGCGGCGAGCTTGGCCCGTCATACAAATACCACGGCTGGAGCGTAAACGAGCTCATTTGCGAAAAGGCGCAAGTCTCGCTGTCCCTCGGCGTTTGCGCGCTCGTTTTTGCAATCGCATTCGGGCTTGCGGCGGGGGTCGCTGCGGCGGCTTTTAAAGACAGACCCTTCGGCAAAACTCTCGGCGCGGTTTCGCTCGCGGGAATTTGCCTGCCCTCGATGATAGTCGCCCCGCTTGCAATCCTGCTTTTTGCGATAAAGCTTAAATGCTTCAACGCGATGGGCTGGAACTTCGCAAAAGACGCGGTGCTCCCCGCGATAACGCTCGGGCTTTTCTACTCGGCGTGGATTGCGCGCCTTGCGCGCGCGTCGGTTGCGGAGGAGATGTCGAAAGGCTACGTGCGCACCGCGCGGGCAAAGGGCTTGGGCGGGGCGAAAATCTATTCAGTCCACGTTTTAAGAAACGCAATCCAGCCCGTAATCTCCTACCTGGGGCCCGCCGCCGCGGGGCTTTTGACGGGCTCTTTTGTTGTCGAGACAATTTTTCAAATTCCGGGGCTCGGCAGATTTTTCATTTCGAGCGCGCTTGACAACGACTACACCATGATTATGGGCTGCGTCATTTTGTACGCGGCATTCATCCTCCTTTTCAACCTGGTTTCCGACCTCGCGCTCGCGGCGGTAAACCCGAAAATCGCGAAAGGATTTTTTAAGAAATGAAAATCCTCTCGTGGATAAAATCCTTCCGCAAAAAATTCGGGCTCGCCGCATCAATCGCCGCGGCATTCTGGATTTTGTCGTTTATAATTTGCATGCTCGCCGACTTCGTCGCCCCCTACCCCTACGAGCTTCAAGACATGCAGCTCGGGCTAAGCGCGCCGAGCCTCGACCACATTTTGGGCACCGACATGATGGGGCGCGACATGCTAAGCCGCCTGCTTTACGGCGGCAGAATTTCATTCCTCGTCGGCATTCTCGCGACAGCCGTCTCGATTTTCATCGGCGTATTCTACGGAATGCTCTCTGGCATGGCGGGCGGCAAAACCGACTCTGCCATGATGAGAATTGTCGACGTGATTTATTCGCTGCCCTTTACGATTTTTGTCATTCTTCTTACTATGGCATTCGGCAGGTCAATTTGGCTTATATTTGTTGCCATAGGGGCTGTCGAGTGGCTTACCATGGCGCGCATTGCAAGGGCGATGACGCTCGGCTTGAAAACGAGCCAATTCGTGGAGGCCTCGCGCGCGGCGGGGCAAAGCGCCGCGGGGATAATCATAAAGCACATCCTGCCAAACCTCGCGCCGTCGGTAATCGTCTGCGCCGCGCTGACAATCCCGGGGGTCATGATGCTCGAGGCGTTTTTAAGCTTTTTGGGGCTCGGCGTGCAGGCTCCCCTGCCCTCGCTGGGCTCGCTGATAAAAGACGGGGCGGAGTACATGGAAGACGCCCCGTGGCTTCTGGTTTTCCCCGCGGCGTTTTTCTCCGCCCTTCTTTATTCGATAAACCTCATCGGCGAAAAATTGACCGACAAAAAGAAATGAAAATCGCAATCGTCGGAGCGGGAGCCGCGGGAATGTTTTGCGCGGCGAATTTGAAAGGGGGCTTCGAAACCCAAATCCTCGAGGCGGGGAGCCGCGCGCTTAGAAAAGTTGAGCAAAGCGGCGGCGGAAGGTGCAATATCACAAACGCGCAAAAAGACGTCGGCGAATTTATAAAGGCGTACCCGCGCGGCGGCGGAAGGCTGCGCAAGCCGCTGATGAATTTCGGCAATGAAAAGCTTTTAAAATGGTTCGAAGGCCGCGGCGTGGAATTCGCCGAGGAAGACTGCGGCAGAATTTTCCCGAAGAGCGGCGCAAGCCTTGAAATCGTAAGCTGCCTGGAAAGCGAGGCAAAAAAGCGCGGGGCGATAATCCGCAAAAATTTCGAAGTAAAAAGCGTGTCAAAAACGGCGGGCGAAAAATATATGCTCTCAAGCGAAAGCGGCGATATTGCAACTGCCGACGCCGTATTGTTCGCAGTCGGCGGGGCGTGGAACAAAAACCTGCAGGCTTCGCTCGAAAGGCTCGGGCACAAGTTTATAAAAACCCTTCCCTCGCTTTTCGGCTTCAAGACAAAAGACGAAACCCTGCAAAGCCTCGCGGGGACTGCGGTTTTCGCAAAATCGCTCAAATGCCGCGAATTCGGCTTCGAGACAGGCGGAGAGCTTCTCTTCACGCACGAGGGGATTTCGGGGCCCGCCGCGCTTAAAATGTCGTCGCTCGGCGCGAGGGTATTTTTTGAAAAAGGCTACAAAATTGAGCTCGAGCTCTCGCTGTTTTCAAGCCCCGAAGTTTTCGACAATTTCTGCAAAAGCGCGCGGATGCAAAACGCAAAAAAGCTTGTGAAAAATTTTAGCCCCGCGCAAATTCCGCAAAAATTCTGGGAATTCCTGCTCGAAAAATCCGGCGTTGAAAGCGGCTGCGACTGGGCGCATTTTGCAAAAGACGCGCAAAAAAACCTGCGCAAAAACCTGTGCGAATTCAAGATTGAAACCGCGGGCAAAGCCGCGCGCACCCGCGAATTTGTCAGCGCGGGAGGGCTTGACTTAAGCTGCGTCGACTTTAAAACAATGCAAAGCAAAACTTCAAAAAATATTTTCTTTGCGGGGGAATGCCTCGACATCGACGCCTTCACCGGAGGCTACAACCTCCAGGCGGCATGGACGACGGCGTTCACCGCGGCGGAGGCGATAAACAAACTCGCATAATGCAAGAGCCAAAAAAAATAGTCGAATTAAACCCTCCCTTTGCGGAAAGAAAAATTCTGCTGCACGCCTGCTGTGCGCCCTGCTCGCTTGCGATTTTGGAGTGCCTTCTGCAAAACGGCTTCGAGCCCGTCGTGTTCTATTTCAACCCGAATATTTTTCCGCATCAGGAATACGAAAAGCGCAAGGCGGAGCTTACGCGCCACTGCAAAGAATTGGGCGTCGAATTTATCGACGGCGACTGCGGCAGAGACGAATGGCTCGCCGCCACTTCCCCGTACAAATGCGAGCCCGAAAGGGGCGCAAGGTGCCTTGAATGCTTTAAAATCCGCCTGTGCGCAAGCGCGAAAAAAGCGGGAGAGCTGGGGCTAAAAATTTTTACGACCACCCTTTCAAGCTCGCGCTGGAAAAGCTTCGGGCAAATTTGCGCCGCCGCAAAATTCGCCGAGGAAAAAATCGGCGGCGCGAAATTCTGGGATTTCAACTGGAAAAAATTCGGGCTGAGCGAACGCCGCGCGGAGCTTCTAAAAAGCGGAAACTACTACAACCAAACCTACTGCGGCTGCGAATATTCAATGCGCAATTCCGCGCCGGAAAAATCCGTTTAAACCCGCAACTTTTAATTTGTTATTTTCAAAAAACTAATCCAGAATTTTTGCTTTAAAAATTTTTTACAAAATGAAATACGCAATCGGCATAGACATCGGGGGCACAAACACAAAATTGGGGCTGGTCGAATCCAGCGGCAAAGTGCTCGCGCACGACCGCTTCAACACGCCCGACTTCAAGACTTTTGAAGCCTACGTCGAAATGCTCTCGTCGCGCATCAAGGCTCTAATGGACGCCGCCGGCGGCGAATGCGCGGGCATCGGCATAGGCGCGCCAAACGGCAATTTCTACAAGGGCTCAATCGACAACGCCCCGAACCTCCCCTTCGGCAAGGGCGAATTTATGCTCGTCGAGGCTCTGCGCCAAAACTTCGGGCTGCGCCACATCTACATGACAAACGACGCCAACGCAGCCGCGCTCGGCGAAAAAATCTACGGCGGGGCGAAAGGCCTGGAGCACTTCATAACAATCACGCTCGGCACGGGGCTTGGCAGCGGCATAATAATCGACGGCAAGCTCATCTACGGCGCGGACGGCGCGGCGGGCGAGCTCGGGCACACCTGCGCAGTCCCTGGCGGCAGGCTCTGCAACTGCGGCTGCCGCGGCTGCCTTGAAACCTACGCCTCGGCAACGGGCATCAAGCGCACATACTTCGAGCTGCTTTCTTTTTACGGCGGCGGCTCCTCTATCCAAAACAAGGGCTACGACGAAATCGACGCGCTTTCAATCGAGCTCGCGGCGCGCGCGGGCGACAAAATCGCGCTCGAAACCTACGCGCGCACCGGCGAAATTCTCGGCAAAAATCTGGCAAACTTCGTCGCCTTCTCGCGCCCGCAAAAAATCTTCCTCTTCGGCGGCCCCGTCAAGAGCGGCGAGCTTCTTTTGGAGCCGACGCGCAGGGCGATGAACGAAAACCTCTACCCGATTTGGAAAAACAAAATCGAAATCGTCCCCTCCCTGCTGCCCGAAAGCGACGCGGCAATTCTCGGCTCGTCGTCGCTCGTCTGGGACGCCATCGAACGCGGCGCGTAAATGAAAACAGTCGCCGAAATCCAGCAAAGAATTTTTGCGCTGCGCAGCGGCGGCTCGAAATTTTCGATAGAGCCGATGCGCGAATTTGCGCGGGAATTGGGCAACCCGCAAGACGCCTTCAGCATCGTCCACATCGCGGGCACAAACGGCAAGGGCTCGACTGCCGCGTTTGCGGAGGCTGTTTTGCGCGCGCACGGCTTTTCGTGCGGAATGTTCACTTCGCCCCACCTGCTTAAAATCAACGAGCGGGTGCAGCTAAACCGCGAAAACATCCCCGACGAAGACTTTGTTTTTGAGTTTGAAATTTTGGACGAAGCCGCGAAAAAAATCGCAAAAAAAAATCCAAATCTTTCCCCGACATTTTTCGAATACATGACAGCCCTCGCCTTCCGGTATTTCAAGCGCAAGAACGCCGACTGGGGCGTAATCGAAACCGGCCTCGGCGGCAGGCTCGACGCCACAAACATTTTAAGCCCGAAAATCTGCGCGATAACCTCAATCGGCTTTGACCACATGCAGTATCTTGGCAACACGCTTGCGCAAATCGCGGCGGAGAAGGCGGGCATAATAAAGGAGGGCGTTCCCGTCGTTTGCGGAATTTTGCCGGAAGAGGCGATGAATATCATCGAACAAGCCGCAAAAGAAAAAAACGCGCCGCTTTACAGGCTCGAGGAATATTTCACAAAAGAGCCGCAGTTCGATACAACGATGAGCGCGCCATACCAAAAGAAAAACGCGGCTCTTGCGTTTTTAATCTGCAAGATTTTGGGAAAGAGAGGATGTTTCGAATTTTCCGAAGCCCTTGCAAAAGACGCGATTTTAGAGGCTTTCTGGGCTGCGCGCTGGCAAAAAATAAAGCTGGCAAACGGGGCGACACTCATTTTGGACTGCTCGCACAACCCCGAAGGCGCGGCGGAGCTTGAAAAGAATTTGGAAATTCTGCGCAAGGAAAACGGCGGCGCAAAGCCCGTAATCGCCTGCGGGATTTTGGGGAAAGAGCGCGCGGCCGCGCTTTTGGGCGTCATCGCAAGACACGCAAAAAAAATCGTGTTTTTGCAGCCGCAAGAAGACAGGGCTTTAACTTTTGAAGAGCTGCGCGGGTGCATGCCCCGCGGCGCGGAAGTGGAAATTCAAAACTCCACAGTTTGCGAATTGTTCCCCGAAAAAAGCCGCACAAGCGCAGTCGGCGCAAACGAAACGCTCGTCTGCACGGGCTCGTGCTACCTTGCCGGCGAGGTACTCTCGCGCATAAGCGGCATCGAGCGCGACGGGCTTGAGGACATTCTTCCCAAAACAAAAAAGGGCGCGTAAAAACCGCGCCCGAAAAAAACGTCTTAAAAAATTCTACTCTATCATCATCGAGTGGATTTTTTTGCCCGCCAAAGCTTCCCTGCCCTTCAGGAACGAAAGCTCCATTATAAACGCAAGCCCCGCGACCTGCGCCCCAAGCCGCTCGGCGAGCGTGCACATCGCCTTAGCGGTGCCGCCCGTCGCCAAGATGTCGTCGAAAACCAGAATTTTGTCGGAGGGCAAAACGTCGTCTTTGTGGACGCAAAGAGTGTCGGAGCCGTACTCGAGCCCGTACGAAACTTCAAGCGTTTCGCGCGGCAGCTTGCCCTTTTTGCGCACCGGCACAAAAGGCAGCCCGAGCTTTATGGCAAGGGGCGTTGCAAACATAAACCCGCGCGCCTCAGCCGCGAAAATCTTCGTCGCCCCTAAGCCGCCGACTGCGCTTGCAAGCTCGTCTATCAGCTCCCCGAAGGCTTTAGGGTCTAAAAATATCGGGGATATGTCCTTAAAGATTACGCCCTTTTTCGGGAAATCGTTTACAACCTTTATATGATTTTCTATATTCATTTTTGATGTTTTCTATTTTAAATATACGCAGATGACCCTCTCGTACGCCTTTTCGTGGAGCTTGTCCAAATCGCGCCCTGCGGAATTTTTCAAATGCAAGACAAAGGATTTTTTCGACTTTTTGACGGCGCCAGACATGGCCTTTTCAAGCGCGGCAGCAAACGCGGGGAATTCGGAGCCGCCCACGGGCTCAGCCGCCTCGCAAAAAATCATTTCCGAAAGCTTTGCGTTTTGCGGCAAACCCGCGCGGGCATTGAAGCGCGCGCCCCATTTTTTCAAATCGGCATTGAGGCTTTTTGTGAGTTCCAAAGCCGCAACTTCCAAGGCTTTGCCGCACGAATTTTCGGCGCAAAAATCTTCCAGATAAAAATCGGTGTTGACTATTATTATCTTCGCGTTTTCAGCGACGTTTTCAGCAGCGGCGAATTTTTCGGAAAAGACATATGCGAACGCGTCCTTGTCCGCCTTCAGCTTTTCAAGAAAGCCCGCATACAGCCCCGAAAATCCGCCGCCGCTTTCTCCCTCGGAAAGGACTTCGTTTTTGTACGCCTCCAAAACTTCGCGCATATCGCGTTGCGGCCCGTAGGAAGCGGAAATTTTTGCGGACTTTGCCCTCTCCGAAAAAGAGGCGAACAATTTTTCCGCGCCCGCGAGCATATCGTTAAAAGACTTAAAATCCCGATTGAACAGCGCCTGCGAAAAATCTTTTTGCGCGTCGAGCTCGAGCTTGCAGCGTCGGAAGTTTACAAGCTTGTGCGCAACGATTGCCGCAAGGCAAACGCATAAGGCAAGCGCGCAAAAATAAAACAATTTTTTCATCACGGCATAAAGGTTCGCTTCAAGACGGTATCCTTTATTTCAGAAGACTTTTCTGGGTAGTCGAGGGTGTAGTGCAGCCCGCGGCTCTCCTTGCGCGCCATCGCGGAGCGTATGATGAGAATGGCGACCAAAACCTTGTTGCGCAGCTCCAAAAGGCTCGGCTCGACCTTGAAATTCCAATAGTATTCGTCGATTTCGCGGTAGAGGTTGTTGACGCGGTTGAGGGCGCGCTGCAAACGCTTGTCGGTGCGCACTATTCCGACGTAGTCCCACATGGTGCGGCAAAGCTCCTCGTTGTTGTGCTGCAAAATCACGCGCTCGTCGGGGTTGCGGACGTTGCCCGAAGCCCAGCCGCTGATTGGCGCGGCGTTTTCGAAAGAATTGTTTTTTATGTACGAATCAACCGCGCTTGCGGCGTTGTCGGCGATGACGACTGCCTCCAAGAGCGAATTGCTTGCGAGGCGGTTTGCGCCGTGCAGCCCCGTGCATGCGACTTCGCCGCACGCGTAAAGCCCGCCGATGTTCGTTGCGCCCTGCAGGGTCGTTTTCACGCCGCCGCACTGGTAGTGGGCCGCGGGCACGACGGGCATCCAGTCTTTTGAAATGTCGATGCCCCTTTGGATGCAGTGCTCGTAGATTTGAGGGAATCTGTCCTGCAAATGCTCGCGCGAAAATTTTGTTATGTCGAGCCAGACGTGCGGAGTGCCAAGCCTTTTCATCTCCTGGTCGATTGCGCGGGCTACGACGTCGCGCGGAGCGAGATCGGCGCGGGGGTCGTATTTTGGCATGAACGCCTCGCCCTTTGAGTTGCGCAAAATCGCGCCCTCTCCGCGCACCGCCTCGGATATCAAAAACCTCTCGTTTTCGTTGGAGTAAAGCGCGGTCGGGTGGAACTGTATGAACTCCAGATTTGCGACTTCCGCGCCCGCGCGGTACGCCATTGCAATGCCGTCGCCCGTTGCGATGTCGGGGTTTGTGGTGAACGAATACACCCTGCCCGAGCCGCCTGTTGAAAGCATTATCGCCTTAGCCTTGAAAGTTTTTACATTGTCGGCAGCCACATCGTAAACGTAAATTCCCAAGACGCGGTTTTTGTCCGCGCCGAGGGAAATGCCCATTTTCGATTCGGTTATGAGGTCGATTGCAAAGTGGTGCTCGAAAATTTTTATGTTCGGGCTTTTTTGGATATATGAGAGCAGAGCCTCCTCAATCGCCCTTCCGGTGTAGTCTTTGACGTGCAGAATTCTGCGCTGCGAGTGCCCGCCTTCGCGGCCGAGCGCGGGGCTGCCGTCCGCCTCGCGAGAAAACGGAACGCCGTCTTCAATGAGCATCTTAATCTGCTTTGGCCCCGCCGTCACGATTGCGCGCACGACGTCCTCGTGGCAGAGCCCGTCGCCCGCCACAAGCGTGTCCTTTACGTGCGAGTCAAAATCGTCGCAGGAGCTCGTAACGCTTGCGATGCCGCCCTGCGCGTGGTTTGTGTTTGTCTCGGAGCTTTTCTTTTTTGTTATGATAGCCACGCTGTAGCCGAGCCTGGCCGTCTTGATTGCGAAGCTGAGCCCCGCAATTCCGCTTCCGACAACTACGATGTCAAAGTTCTCTTCCATTTTTTTGAAGGCGATTTTTCGGAAAGGCTTTTTTGTTTTTACAAAACCATGTTGTCGATGAGCCTCGTCTGGTCGAGCCAAACAGCGAGGGCTGCGCGGCACTTGCCCGGCACGATTTCCTTCACCGGCAGCGAAGTTTTCGCGTCGACAATCTCGACGTAAATTACGCGTATGCGCGACGAGCGCGAAAGCTGGTTGACGATTTCCGCCTTCACCCTGTGGATGTTAAGGCAGCCGTCCTCGACCATTTTCTTGCCGACCAAAAGAGCCTGCGAAAGCCTGCGCGCCGTTTCGAGCTGCGCGCCGTGCAGATACTTGTTGCGCGAACTCAGCGCAAGCCCCGACTTTTCGCGCACGAGCGGCGCGCGGATTATTTCGACGTCGATAAACAAATCGCGCACCATTCTTTCGATGACCGAAACTTGCTGCGCGTCCTTTTCGCCGAAAACCGCGGCGTGCGGGCGCACGATGTTGAACAAAATCGAAACTACCGTCGCGACCCCCCTGAAATGGTTGGGGCGCGACTTGCCGCAAAGGTTCGCACTTACTTCCTCCTCGACGACGTAGGTCGAGGCGTCCTTGCGGTAAATCGAGCTTGCAGACGGGGCGAAAACTACATCGACACCCCTCTCCTCGCAGGCGGCGGCGTCGGCTTCGAGGCTGCGCGGGTACGCCGCGAAATCCTCGTTTGGCCCGAACTGCGTCGGGTTTACAAAAACCGACACGACAACGATATCGGCGTTCTTCTTTGCAATGTCAATGAGGCTCATGTGGCCTTCGTGCAGCGCTCCCATCGTCGGCACGAGCGCGATTTTCTTGCCCTCGCCGCGCATTTTCTCGGAAAATTCCGACATTTCCTTAGGGGTTTGTATAATTTTCATTGCCGTTCTCCTTCCATATTTATGGCTATTTACCAACATAGTGGCACTTTATTTTACAAAATCAACAAATTAACAAAGCATTCCGATTTTTGGGCCGATTAAAAATTCTTGCAAAATCCCGCGCGAATTTGCGAAAATGCGGGGCAATCTAAAAAAACAAAAAAACCGCTTTTTTAAGGAAAAATAAATATGCCCGAAACTTCGCAAGACAAAGAAAGAATAATAGCCCTGATGCACGGCGCGGACAAGCCCGGCATAGTGGCGAGAGTCTCCGGCTGGATTTACGCGCGCGGCGGCAACATCCTGCACGCCGACCAGCACCACGACAACGAAAACGGCATATTTTTCCAGAGGGTCGAATGGCAGCCCGCGGGCGACGTCCAAGAGGAAATCAAGCTCTTCCGCCACCTCGCAGAAGACGAGCTTGAAATGCAGACGGAAATTTCCACCTCCGCGAAGAAGCCGAAAGTGGCGATTATGGTCTCGCAGTTCGAGCACTGTTTTTTCGATTTGATTATGCGCGTCAGAATGGGAGAGCTGAACTGCGAAATAACCTGCGTCATTTCAAACCACGAAAAGCTCCGCGCAATGAGCGAAATGTTCGGGCTTAAATTCTACTTCGTCCCGCTTTCAAAAGAAAACAAGCCGCAGGCGGAAGCTGAGCAAATGCGCATAATAAAAGAAAACGGCGCGGACTTGATTGTAATGGCGCGCTACATGCAAATCCTTAGCCCCGACTTTCTCAAAAACTGCGGCGCGCCCGTAATCAACATCCACCACAGCTTCCTGCCCGCCTTCGCGGGCGCAAAGCCCTACCACCAGGCGTACCGCCGCGGCGTGAAAATCATTGGCGCAACCGCCCACTACGCGACTGCCGACCTCGACGAGGGCCCGATTATCGCCCAGGACGTAACCACAATTTCGCACCGCAACACAGTCGACGACCTTGTGCGCAAGGGCAGAGAGCTCGAGCGCACAGTCCTTGCAAACGCAGTGAGGTGGCACCTTCAAAAGCGCGTCTTGGCGTACAAAAACAAGACTGTAGTCTTCGACTAATTTTCGCAAAAAATGGACTTCAAAATATCAGTGCTGATTTTTGTGCGCGACATCCAAGGCCGCCTGCTTTTAATCGAGCGCAAAAAAGAGCCCAACAAGGGCGCGTGGTCGCCAATCGGCGGCAAGCTCGAAATGCAAAGCGGCGAATCGCCCTTCCAGTGCGCAATCCGCGAGGCAAAAGAGGAAATCGGCATCGGCTTGAAAGAAGGGGATCTGCACCTCTTTTCAATCATAAGCGAAAAGGCTTACGAGGGCTCGACAAACTGGCTGATGTTTTTGTTCGACTGCAAAAAGCGCATATCAAAACTTCCCGAAACAATCGACGAGGGCAGATTTAAATTCTTCGCGCGCGAAGAAATAGACCAAATAAAAATCCCCGAAACCGACAGGACTTTCATCTGGCATTTTTGGGACAACCACCGGCAAAATTTCACAGCCCTCAGAGCCGACTGCGACCCGCAAAAAAAGCTCGCGGCTGTAATCGAAGAGCAAATTTAAATCGCAAAAAAAATGGATCCGCAAAACGAAAAAATTCTCAACATATTCCGCGAAACAAAAGCTCTCATGGAAGGGCACTTTATTTTAAGAAGCGGGCTGCACTCGGGCTACTTCTTCCAGTGCGCGCGCGTCTGCGAGCACCTCGACAGGGTCGAAGAGCTCGTGGCGATGCTTGTAAAAAAGCTAAATCCAAACGACTACGACGCGGTTTTGTCGCCCGCAATGGGCGGACTGGTGCTCGGGCAGGAAACCGCGCGCCAGCTTAAAAAACGCTTCATCTTCGCCGAAAAAGTGGACGGCAACCTCGCGCTGCGCCGCAATTT
>JAFXRX010000163.1 GCA_017526045.1 Opitutales bacterium | reverse complement strand
TCGGAGAGCATGCGCTTTGCCGCGTCCTGCCCGAGCTCCGAAAAGGCGCGCGCCATTTCGCGGTGGGAGCGGATAATGTTCCAGCCGTCCACCAAAAGGTGCTTTTGCGCTTTGTCCGAAGGGGGCATTTTTATTTTTGTTGAATTTGGGTGTTGAAAGTTGCCGCGTTCTTATTTTATAAATGAAATGTAACCTTTTTAAAAATTATGAAAAGATTTTCAACCATTTTGACGTTCGCAATTTTATTTTTTGCGTCGATTTTTACCGTCTGCTGCCAAAGCTCGAAGTATAAGCCCATGAAGGAGCCGCAGCTCATGGAGGGCAAAATGAAATGCACCCAAAGCAAATTCTTGCCCGAAAAATACGCAAAGCCGTACCTCTACGCCTTTTACGACAAAGACAACAACTTCGTCGCCTACATCGACTTTTCCGAAATGGTAATGTCGAATGTCGAGCAGTACATCGACAGGCAAGTTGTCCTGCGCGGCGTCCTTACGGGGACGGAGCAAGGCAACGTCGTAAAAGCCTACATGATAAAACTTTCAAGCTACTAAAAAAAGGCGCAAAAATGCCAGACATAATAGACGGCAATAAAATTTCCGAAGAAATCCACGCGGAGCTTGCGGCGCACCTTGCAAACATTTCGGGGCGCAAGCCGTGCGTCGCGCTCGTCAGGGTCGGCGACGACCCCGCCTCGATTTCGTACGTCGCAAAAAAAAGCAAGGTCGCGGCAAAAATCGGCATTGAAAGCAGGCTCAACATCCTGCCCGAAAGCACGACCCAGGAACAGCTCGATTCACTAATCGACAACCTCAACGCCGACGAAACTGTCGATGCCATTCTCGTGCAAGCCCCCCTGCCAAAGCATTTGAACGAGCAGGCGACCTTCAACCGCGTAAGCGCGGCAAAGGACGTCGACGGCTTCAGCTTCGCAAACCTCGGCAAACTCTGCCAGGAGGATAAATCCGCGTTCGTCGCCTGCACCCCCGCGGGGATTATAGAGCTCATAAAACGCTCGGGCGTGGAAACGCGGGGCAAGAGAGCCGTCGTTGTTGGCAGAAGCCTGATTGTGGGCAAGCCCCTCGCGCTGCTTTTGATGCAAAAGGGCATCGACGCGACAGTTTCAGTCTGCCACTCGCGCAGCGAAAATTTGAAGCAAATCTGCAAAGAAGCCGACATTCTCATCGCCGCAGTCGGGCGCCCGAACACCATAACAGCCGACATGGTAAAAGACGGAGCCTGCGTGATAGACGTGGGCATAAACCGCATTCCCTGCGCCGAAAAGAAGTCGGGCTACAAGCTCGTGGGCGACGTGGATTTTGAGAGCGTTGCGCCAAAGTGCTCAAAAATCACCCCCGTTCCGGGCGGCGTGGGCCCCATGACTGTGGCAATGCTAATGGCAAACACGGTAAAAAGCTTCTTTGCAAGGAGCCAAAAGTAGCCAAAAACCGCCGCTTGCCCCAAAAAAATAAAAAAAGTAAAAAAAAATTGCGGAAAAGCTTGACAGAATTTGCCGCATAGCATTTTGTTTTAACTTTTCCTCAAAATCAAAGTTGAAGAATCATGAAAGTAGTATCATCCATTAAATCTTTGAAGACCCGCCATCCGGACTGCAAGGTAGTGCGCAGAAGGGGCCGTGTATATGTCATCAACAAGACAAACCCGCGCTACAAGGCGAAGCAGGGTTAATTAAAAACGGAGAGGTTTTTGCAAATGAAAGATAAAATTCATCCCGATTACAAGCCCGTTTGCTTTGTCGACGTCTCCACAGGCGCGCGCTTTTTGACGCGCTCGACAATGAGGAGCAAGCAGATTGAAACAATCGACGGCGTCGAATACCAGGTAGTTGTCCGCGACATCACAGCCGACTCCCACCCCGCCTACACAGGCGAAAAGCGCTTTGTCGACACCGCCGGCCGCGTTGAAAAGTTCCAGAAGAAATTCGGCCGCCGCCGCGCATAGCGCTGCTTTCAAAAATTTTTCAAGACTGCGCCTGCATACGCTGCGGGCGTTTTTTGTGTCCGCGTTCCGCCCCGCAAAATATTGTTGCAAAAAAAACGCCGAAGGAGCATTTTTTTACCGTGAAAATTTTAGACTTCAATTCAAAGAACTTTTGGCAAAGCCTCTCGAAGGCGGCAACTCCCGTCATGTCTCTTAAAGACGTCTCGGAGATTGTCGCAAAAGTCCTGCAGGATGTAAAGGAGCGCGGCGACAGCGCGCTAATCGAATACACTAAAAAATTCGACAGGGCAAATCTAACGCCGAAAACTTTGCGCGTTTGCGAAGATGAAATAAAAGCGGCGGCAAAAGCCGTCCCCGCGGCCGACAAAAAGGAAATCAAAAACGCCATAGCCTGCGTAAAATTCTTCCACAAGCGCACGATGCCCAAAAATTGGCGCGCAAAAAACCCGCACGGCGCGACAGTGGGCGAAAATTTTTATCCGATTAGGCGCGTGGGCTTGTATATTCCCGGCGGGCAGGTTCCGCTCGTCTCGACCGTCGTAATGACCGCGACCCTTGCAAAGCTCGCGGGCTGCCCCGAAATTTGCGTATGCACTCCGCCCTCGCCCGAGGGCAAAATAAATTCGCACCTTCTAACAGCCCTCAGCCTTTCGGGCGTTTCCGAAATTTACAAAGCCGGCGGCGCGCAGGCCATCGCCGCGATGGGCTACGGCACAAAAACCATAAAGAAAGTCGACAAGCTCTTCGGCCCGGGCAACGCGTTTGTTATGGAGGCAAAGCGCAGGCTCTTCGGCGAGGCGGGCGTCGATTTGCTCCCCGGCCCCAGCGAAGTAATGATTATCGCCGACAAAACTGCGTCGGCAAGGAGCGTCGCGGCAGACTTGCTCTCCCAGGCGGAGCACGGCAGCGGCAAGGAAAAAATATACCTTGCAACGACCTCGAAAGAGCTCGTCGAAGAAATCCCCGCCGAATTGAAGCGCCAGTCCGCGCCGCTAACGCACGCCGACAAGCTTTCGAAAATAATCGAAAACGGCTGCTTTGTGGTATTAGTGCCCGATTTGGACGCGGCGGCGGAAGTAGCAAACTTCATCGCGCCAGAGCACTTGGAGCTTCAAGTGGAGGCGCGGAAAGTCGGGCATCTCACAAAAGCCATTTGCACAGCGGGCGCGATTTTGCAGACTGAGCTTACGCCCACAGTTTTGGGCGACTTCACCGCGGGGCCGAGCCACACCCTGCCGACGGGCAGAACGGGCAGATTTTCAAGCGGCCTGCAGCTGATTGATTTTATGCGCCGCTCGTCAGTCGTAAAGTACGACGCAAAATCAATCAAGAAGGCGCGCAAAACAGTCGCGGCGTTTGCCAAGATGGAGTCGCTCGACGCGCACGGCAACAGCCTCTTCATTCGCGAAGAGTAAAATTTCAGCCGACAAGCATTTCAAAATTCCCGCGGAAAAATTTTTGCGAGAATTTTTTTTGCACCGCCGCGGCGTTCTCCGCCGCAAACTCGCGCATTTCCGCGGTTTTGTATTTGCGCGGGTAAAGCCGCAAAGAGTAGTCGGAGCCGAACGCGAATTTTTCCATGACAGAGTCGGGCAATTTTTTGTATGCGGCCGCGCCGTATAAAAAAGTGTTTGCGGCGCAGTCGTAAAAAACGTTTTCAGGCGGCGAAAAATTTTCGGCGAAAACCTCCCCGCCGCCGAAGTGCGCGAACAAAAATTTCGCGCTCTTATTGCGGCGCGCCGCGTCGAAGGCGGGAGAATTTTGGGTTGCCACTTTGTTCGGATAGTCCCTGCCGCGCGGGTCGGAAAGATGAAGGCATATCGCGAAATTTTTTTCGGCGCAGCACGCGCAAAATTCGTCGAATTGCGCGGAGCCGAAGCTGAAGCCCTGCACGCCGTCATGAAGCTCCCCCGCCCCCTTGAAGCCCATTTCAAAGGCCTCGCTTAAAACGCCCTCGAAATCGGAAGAGGCGCAGTTTACCGACGCGAATGCGCAAAGCCTGTCAGAATGTTTTTTTACCGCCGCATATGCGCGCCTGTTCCAGCGCCTGCAGTTCGCCGAATTTTCAAAATACCAGCCCTGAATTGCCGCTCGCTCGACTTCAGCCGCGTCCATGTCGCGCAAAAAATCGTCAATAGATTTAAACGACTGCAATTTATTGCCGCCCATGAGCGCGCCGAAATGCGGCTCGGAATTTTGCCCCGCCCAGCCCGCGGGGGAGGCGGCGATTTCTTCGTCAAACCAATGCGTGTGAATATCGAAAATCATCTGGCAAAAAACGCGCAAAGAACGGCGGCAAGCGCAATTCTATACCACGCAAAAGGCGCAAGCCCCCTGCGGTTCAAAAAGCCGACAAGCCATTTTGCGGAAAGCAAAGAGCATATAAACGCCGCGGCAAAGCCGACCGCCATCGGCGCAAAAGGCAGAGCCGCGAACATGTGCACCCCGTCCTTGTACATCGTAAAAACGCTCGCGGCGGAAAGCGTTATAAGCCCCAAGAGGAAGCTGAATTTCGCCGCCTCCACGGGGCGCAGCCCGACGACGTACGCGCCAACGATTGTCGCCATCGACCTGCTTGTGCCCGGCCACAGCGCAAAGCACTGGAAAAGCCCCACAATAAAAGCGTCCTTTACAGAAAGCTCGTGGAGCTCCACCGACC
>JAFXRX010000162.1 GCA_017526045.1 Opitutales bacterium | reverse complement strand
CCACCAGCCGTACGATGTCGATTTGCGCGGGGAGGGATGCCCCAAAAAAATCGAAAGCGAGCTTGAAAACAAAATTTGGCACCAGTGGTACACCGACAAATGCATAGGCGATTTTGTCCGCGAAATCCAAAAGAAATACCCCGATTCGATGTTCGTAATAACCGGAGACCACTCTTCGCGCTATAAGCCCGAAGCGGTTCTTGGCTCCGCCGGCGCGCGCAATGTAGTTCCCATTATTTTCTGCGGAAAGCCGGTTGAAAAAATCGCAAAGGAATACGATTTTGCAAGGCATTTGGACATTTTGCCGACGATTGTTGAAATGATAGCCCCGGAAGGCTTTGAATATAAAACATGGGGCGAGCCTATTTTCGGCAGCCCGCGAAAGTGTCCGCCCTTTTACGCCAACGCTATCGTAAGCGATGGCAGGATAGTCGCGCTCGACTCGAACGAATGCCCGGCCGAGCTGCGCGAATTTGTGCGAAAATATCACGCGCTTGCCTACTGGCGCTCGCTGCGCGAAGACGGCAAAATTCCGCATGGCAAAAAGAAATAATCCGGGCCTGCAAATTTTTGCCAAAAAAACGCCAAAATTAATCAATTTTGGCGCGGTTTTTGCGGTTTTTTTGCGCGAATTATCAGGCTTTTTTTGCGAGCATATTCTCGAAAAACTCCCCGATGTCGCCCTGCGTTTCGGCTTCCTCAAACGCCATGGCGTCGCGCGGGTGCTCGTTTAAAAAGCCCGTAATCATGTAGGAGTTTGCAAAGCCCCAGCCGAGCTTTTCGCGCATCGGCTCTATGTATTTTTGCGCGCATTTGAGGCTCGGGCGCACGTCTTTGCCGACGTAGCCGAGCAAAAGCTCCATTGCGCAGTTGCCCGCGCCCCTGCCGAGCCCGGACATTGTCGCGTCTATAAAATCCACGCCGCATTCAACCGCCTCGATTGATTTTGCGAAGGCAAGCTGCAGGTTGTTGTGCGCGTGAAATCCTATTTTTTTGCCCGCGTCGGCGAGATTGCGGCGGTATTTTTGCATCAGGTATCTGACGTTCTCGCAGAAGAGCGAGCCGTATGAGTCCATGAGGTAAATCACGTCGGCTTCGGATTCGCTCAGGATTTCAAGGTCGCGGCTCAGCTCGCTTTCCTTGAGGGTGCAAATTGCCATCAAATTCAAGGTCGCCTCGTAGCCCTTGTCCTTGGCGTCTTTTACCATGTCCAAAGCAAGCGGAATTTGGTGCGAGTAGCATGCCACGCGGATTAAGTCGAGGGGCGAGTCCTTCTTTTTGAGGATGTCCGTCTTGTAGTCGGACTTCCCCGCGTCCGCCATTGCCGCGAGCTTTACATTGCGCTTGTTATCGCCTATTACGCGCAGGATGTCGCGCTCGTTGCAAAACCTCCACGCGCCGAATTTGTCGGGCGAAAAGAGCTTCTTGGAATTTTTGAAGCCGATTTCCATGTAGTCTATGCCGCTGTCGGCGCAGCAGTCGTAGATTGCGCGCACGATTTTATCGTCGAAGCGGCTGTCGTTCATGAGCCCGCCGTCGCGGATTGTGCAGTCGAGGATATTAAGCGGCTCGGCGCGGTTTGAAGAGGCCAGGGAGCTTAAGCTTTTTTGTGTTTGCGTATTCATTGTTTTTTTGTGTTTGAAAATTTATCGTTTTTTGCGGCGCAAAAAAACCGGGCGTTTTGTTCTAACGTCCGGGTTTTCTTTTTTTTTGAAAAAATATGCGCAACCTTCCGCCGTTAGAACATTTCCTTTCTACCGTAATAAAAGTAAAAGCCAAAGGCGAAAAACTGTGCGTTTGAATTCATTGTTTTTTAGTAAATCGAAAAAATTTGTTCCAAGTCAAGGATTTTTTTGCGCGGAAAAATTTTATTGCGGGGCGATTTTTGCTTGCGCAAAAAAAATGCGCGTAAAAAATTCCGGCAATGAAAACTATAAAAACATTATTTGCATCGGTTGTTTTGGCGGCGTGCGCGTGCGCGGCGTTCGCCCTTGCGCCGCTCGACTTGAAAACAAAAAGTGCGGCCATGGGCAAGGAAATTCCCGCAATGGTCGTGCTGCCCGAAAACTACGAGGCAAGCGGCAAAAGCTACCCCGTTGTGTACCTTCTGCACGGCTTTGGCGGCGACTACAAAATGTGGATAAGAATCAAGCCGAACCTGCCCAAAATCGCGACGGAAAACCAGATGATTTTCGTCTTGGCAGACGGCGCGAAAAGCTGGTATTGGGACAGCCCCGCCGACCCGAAGTCGAAGTACGAAACATATGTGGCAAAAGAGCTTGTAAAATTTGTCGACGACAATTTCCGCACGATAAAAAGCCGAAGGGCAGGGCGATTGCGGGGCTCAGCATGGGCGGCCACGGCGCAATGTGGCTTGCAATCCGCCACCGCGACACCTTCGGAGCCGCGGGCTG
>JAFXRX010000161.1 GCA_017526045.1 Opitutales bacterium | reverse complement strand
GCCCTCGGAGCTCAAAAAGGGCGTCGACACTCTCGATGTTTGGATTGACTCGGGCTCGAGCCACCGCGCAGTTCTTGCAAAAAATCCGGACTTGCAGGTGCCCGCCGACTTGTATTTTGAAGGCAGCGACCAGCACCGCGGCTGGTTCCAAAGCTCTTTGTGGACGGGCGTTGCCACAATCGGCAGAGCCCCGTACAAGAAGGTCATCACTCACGGCTTTATCGTCGACCAGAACCGCAAAAAGATTTCCAAGAGCGACGGCAAGCCGCACACCGCCGACATGTACGTCAACAAGTGGGGCGCGGACATCGTGCGCCTTTGGATTGCCTCCGAGGACTACCAGGCGGACATCCCCGTCTCCGACGGCATTTTCGCGCACGTTGCAAACACCTACCGCAGCATCCGCAACACAATAATGTACCAGCTCGGCAACCTCTTTGATTTCGACTATTCAAAGGACGCCGTGCCGCTCGAAAAGCTCGACGCAATCGACAAGTGGGCTTTGCACAAGGCCGCGCTGTTTGCGCGCGACGCGAAGCTCGCCTATGAAAACTACGAATTCCACAAGGTTTACAGGCTTGTGGACGTCTTCTGCGGCGTTACGCTTTCGAGAATTTACCACGACATTTTAAAGGACAGAATGTACACGTTCGCCGCGCACTCCCCGCTGCGCCGCTCGTCGCAGACGGCGATTTGGCTTATCAACGACATTCTCTTGAAGGCCGTAGCCCCCATTTTGACTTTCACCGCCGACGAGGCGTATTCGTTCAAGACTTCTGGGCAGGAGTACAGCCAAAACTCAATCCACCTGCAGGATTGGTGCGAGGTTTCCGAATCTTGGCTCGACGAAAAGCTTTACGAAAAATTCGAAAGGCTGCTGCAAATACGCGACATGGTAAACGAGGAGCTCGAAAAGCTGCGCAAGGACAAAATCATCGGCAAGAGCCTCGAGGCTGAAGTCGAAATCATGGCGGGCGCGGAAAGTCCGGAGGCGGAAATTTTGAGGGAGTTCGAGGACAAGCTCGCCGAGCTTTTCATCGTCTCCGGCGTAAAAATTGTCGAGGGCAAATTCGAGACAATCGCAATCCAGGCAAACAAGGCGGAGGGCGAGCGCTGCGTAAGGTGCTGGCGAATTTTGAAAGACCTCGACGAAAGCGGAATTTGCCCGCGCTGCCGAGCCGCTCTCGACGAGTTTGAAGGCAAATAGCGCGCCTGCCGCAAAGCCCCGAAACATTCAACCACCTAAAAACAATGGCTACCGCAAAAAAATCCAAAGTAAAATCTGCCGCGAAAAAACCCGCGGCAAAGAGCGTTGCGGCCAAAAAGCCCGCCGCTAAAAAACAGACTGCAAAAAAAGTTGCGCAAGCCCCGAAGGCGGCGAAAAATGCGCCCCTTTCCGCCAAGAAAAAGGCGGGAAGCCCCGCGAACAAAAACATGAAAAAAATCCGGAAAAACGCGGCGAAAAAATCCGCCCCGCAAAAGCCGAAGCCCGCAAAAAAAGCGGCGCAAAAAATTTCAAAGCCCGCGGCAAAAAAACCGGCTGCAAAAAAAACCGCGCCGAAAAAGCAGGCAAAGGCTGTCCAGGCAAAGAAGCCCGCGGCAAAGCCTGCGGCAAAAAAGGCCGCAAAGCCCGCAAAAAAAACGCCGGCAAAAATTTTAAAGCCCGCCGCAAAAAAGGCGGCGCCCGCGGCGGCAAAAAAGCCCGAAGCTAAAAAAGCCGCGGCAAAAGCTCCCGCTAAAAAAGCGGAGGCAGTCGCAAAGAAATCGGGCGCGAAAAAATCCGGCAAATCCCAAAAACACACTATTTCAGTCGCCGAGGCCATCGCTGAAATTCTGAAAAACAAAAAGCCCAAAAAGGAAGCCGCCGAGCGCGAGCCGGTGAAGCTCGAGGAAGCCCCCGCCGCAAGGCAGAGGGCGTGCGCGGGCATTTACTTTTCCATGGGCGATTTGGAAAACTATCTTTCAACGCGCGACACTGCCAAGCCCGACGAAAATTCGGAAGTGTCGGCGGGCTCTTCGTCGAAGAGGAAGTCGTCAAAATCCCCGTCCGCGCCCGTTGCGCAAGTGCCGAAGCGCGCGCTTGCAGCCGCGAGCATCTCCGACATTTTGGGTTTCAACCCCATAGAGCAGTCGCGCACGCGTTTCGAGGAAAAGGACGTGCCCTCAAAGTGGAAGAAATACTACAAGCTTTTGGTCGAAATGAAAAACCGCATACAAAGCGGGGCGAGCGACAAGGTCGAAAGCGTATCCTCTTCGAACATCCAGCTCTCGCACGAAAATTCCACGCAGGGCATGGACGCCGCCGACATCGGCTCGAAAAACTTCGAGCGCGACATGGCTTTCAACCTGCTTTCAAACGAGCAGTCCATAATTTCCGAAGTCAACGCCGCAATCGAAAGAATTAGAACTGGCACTTACTGCATTTGCGAAATTACCGGAAAGCCCATCCCCGAAAGCAGGCTTTTGGCTGTCCCGTTCACCCGCTGCACAATCGAGGGGCAGAAGCAAAAAGAGGCGGAGCTGCGCAGAATAAAGGCGGGGCAGCGCAAGCAGCAGTACGGCGTTGAGCTGGATTCCGACAGCCCCGAAGCCGACATTGCCGACGACGTTTCAGAATAGGTTTTGAATGCTACGCGTCTCGCAAAAATCCGAAAATCCCGCAAAGGCGACGTCGCTTTCGTGGCTTTCGTGGCGGTTTGTCCTGACGGCGGTTTTCACGTTCGCCCTTGACAGGATAACAAAGCTTTTGGTGATTTATCTGATGCCCGTCGACGAAACTTCCGAGGGAGCCTCGAGCGTCGTCGAGATTATAAGCGGGTATTTTTCGCTAGTGCACGTCACAAACCGCGGCGCGGCGTGGGGCATCCTTTCGGGGCAGACATATCTGCTTTCGTCCATTGCAATCGTGACCATCGCAAGCCTTTGGTTTTTCAGGCGCGAGCTCGGGCTTTCGCACGCGCTCATGCAGTACGCGATGGGCTTTTTTGTCGGCGGAATTTTGGGAAATCTGTTCGACAGAATTTATTACGGCTACGTCGTCGATTTTATAGACGTAACAATTCCGGTTGTCGACTACAGATGGCCCGCGTTCAACATCGCCGACTGCGGCATTTTCATAGGCGTGGCGATGTATGTCATAGTCAGCCTCGCAATCGAGCGCCGCGAAAAGAAAGAGCGCAAGTCGGGCAGGGAAAAATTCGAGGGCAACTGAGCGTTGCCTTTTTTTATGCGCCCAAGCCAACGCCGATTTTACCATGGAATACCCGCAGAAAAACCGATTTTTGGAACGCCTGAATTTTTTGCACGAAAATATTTCGTCGGGCGTTTCCAAGCTTAAAATTACCGCCTATCCCTCGCGCGAGCCGCAAAAGTTCGCCGATAAAACCCGCGCAAAAGCCGTCCGCCTGAAGGAGGGAATGCGCTGGGGCGAAAGGCTTTTCGACTGCGCGTGGATGAAATTCGAGGGCGAAATGCCGCGCGGCGAGAAAGAAAATATCGCGCTTAAAATCGACGTAAACGGCGAATTGTTTTTGGCGGACGATTCGGGCAGCCCCGTCTGCGGGCTGACGTGCAAGGCGTCCAAATTCGCGGAATCCCTCGGCAAGCCCGCGAAGTGCCTTTACATTCTGCCCAAGCATTTTTACCGCCGCAAAAAATTTTGCGTCTGGGCGGACTGCGGGCTGAACGACCTCTTCGGCAGGCTCAAGGGCGAGGGCAAAATCGAGTGCGCGCGCGTCGTGAAAATCGACCCGAAAATCCGCGATTTATACTACAGCTTCGAGCACGCGTACGACTGGCTTTCGGCTCTCGAAAAATGGGATGCGAAGGCGCGCGGGCTTTGCGCCGCCCTCGAAAAAGCCTGCGGTTTGCTCGACGCGGATTTTTATGCAAACCTCTCCGCGGCCGCCGATGAAATCGAAAAAGTCTTGCGCAAAAAATGCCTCCGCCCGGAATTGAAAATATCGGCGATAGGGCACGCGCACGTGGATTTGGCGTGGCTTTGGCCAATTCGCGAGACAAAGCGCAAGCTCGCGCGGACTTTTTCGACAGTTTTGAATTTGCAGGAGCGTTTCCCCGAATATATCTACGGCGCAAGCCAGCCGCAGGCGTACCAGTGGATGAAGGAGGATTACCCCAAGCTTTATTCGCGCATAAAAGCAGCGGTCAAAAAGGGGAAAATCGACCCTCTCGGCGCGATGTGGGTCGAGCCCGACTGCAATATGGTCTCGGGCGAAAGTTTTGTTCGGCAAATTCTGTTCGGCAAAAAATTTTTCATGGACGAATTCGGAATTTCCCCCGACTTCTTCTGGATTCCCGACTCTTTCGGCTATTCCGCGCAGCTGCCGCAAATCCTTTCCAAAAGCGGCGTGAAATATTTTATCACGCAAAAAATTTCGTGGAATATGGTGAACAAATTTCCGCACCACAGCTTTTGGTGGGAGGGGATAGACGGCTCGCGCGTCTTGGCTCACATGCTGCCCGAGGACACCTACAACAGCCCCGCCGCCCCGCGGAGCGTCTTGAAAGTCCAAAAAAATTACGCGCAAAAAGACGTCAGCAAAAACGCGCTAATCGCATTCGGCATAGGCGACGGCGGCGGGGGCCCGGGCGAGGAGCATGTCCGCAGAATTCTCAAAAACCGCGAAGTCTGCGCGCTAAACGAAATCAAAAACCGCAAGGTATGCGAATTTTTGCGCGGCCTTTCGCGCGAGGCGAAAAATTTCCCGGTGTGGCGCGGCGACTTGTATCTTGAAAAGCACCAGGGCACTTTCACAACCCAGGGCAAAAACAAAAAGCACAACCGCCTTTGCGAAAATTTGCTGCGCAAGGCGGAGTGGCTTGCGTACGTCTGCGAGAGAATTTCGGGCAGGCGCAAAGACTTGTCGGGCCTCGGCGAAATTTGGAAAGAGGTTTTGCTCTACCAGTTCCACGACATTCTGCCGGGCTCGTCAATCGAAAGGGTCTATGATGAAAGCTGCGCGCGCTACGAAATTCTGGAAAAATCTTTGGGGGAATTTATCGCGCAGCTCGAAGGCGAAATCGCTGATTTTTACGGCGAGGGTATCGCGCTTAACTGCAACTCGTGGCGCGCCGACTGCGCGCATGGCGGCGGCAAAATTTCAGTGCCGAAGCTCGGAGTTGCCCCGCTTTCAAATGCAAAAAAGACAAAGAAGGCCTCTTCAAAAAATTTCGTTTTGGAAAACGCCAGTCTTGTTTTGCGCTTCAACAAAAAAGCGCAGATGGTCTCGATGGTCGAAAAATCTACGGGCAGGGAGTTCTTGGACAAGTCGAGGCCTGCAAACGTTTTCATGGTGTACGACGACTTCGGCGACGCGTGGGACTTCGGCTACGAATACCGCAAGAACGCGCATCGCCCGATGGAATGCGCCTCGGCTAAATTTTACAATAAAGCTTCGGCGGCTGTCGCGGAGTTAGCCTTCAAATTCGAAAAATCCGTTTTGCGCGAGAAAATTATTTTGGAGGGCGAAAGCGCCGAAGTGAAAATCGAAATTTCCCTCGACTGGAAGAGCCCTCGCAAGATGCTGCGCATGGTTTATCCGCTCGGCTTCAAGGCGGCAGAGGCGGTTTCGGAAATCGCGTTCGGCTCGTACAGCCGCGCGGCAGACGACGCCACAAAATGGCGAATGGCGCGAATTGAAACCCCCGCGCACCAGTGGGCCGCAATGAAAAATTCGTCTGGGTTTTTCGCGCTTTTAAACGACGCAAAATACGGGTACAGGCTAAAGGGCAACGCAATCGAGGCGGCTCTTTTAAGGTGCGTGCCGCGCCCGGGAGAGCCCCTTGTTTTCGCATCCGACAAAAGCAAAAATCCGAAGGGCGGCAATGCGGACTTCGCGGACTTGGGCAGGCAAAATTTCAAATTCTGCCTGCTTGCAAAAAGCGGAAAATTCGAGGAGCGCGAAGTGTCGGCGGCGGCGAGAAATTTGAACTTGCCGCCCTCGAAAATAAAGCGCTCGCGGAAGAAAAATTCTCCGGGGATGAAAGAATTTTCTTTTGTGGAAATCGAAAACGAAAGCATTGAACTTGTTGCGATGAAGCCCGGTCAAAAACCCGGGACGTGGATTATGAGGCTTGTCAATTTGAGCGGCGAAAAACAAAGCGCGAGAGTCTTGCCCAAATTCCCGCCGCGCAAAATTTGCGAGTGCGGCATCGGCGAAAATCCTCTTGGGCGCGGGCAAAGCCTCGAATGCCTGAACTTCGGCGCGCACGAAATAAAGAGCTTTATTTTGCAGTACTGAAAAGTTTTTTGAATGCGGCGGCGGGTTTTGTTTTATCTTGTAAAATTTTCGCCGCTTAACTTTATTAAAAAGAAAAAATATGGACTACAAAACGTATCTTGGCATCGACCCCGAAACCGGCGGCAACATAAATTTGGACGCGGCGTTTTTTGAATACGTCAACATGCGCCTGAGCGCGTTCGGCGCGCCCGTTTTCGGCTCGGAAAAATCGTATCCGCTTTTAAATCTCGCGGAGCCGCTCATCGCAAACTACAGGGAGTTTGTGAAGAGAAATTCCGGATTTTTATGCCCGACAGATTTGAGAATAACTAAATTTTTGGGCAAGTTTCTCGCCGATACGCTTCAGGAGCGCGAGGCTCTGCCCCAGCTGCCGCTTGCATTCTGCCTCGAAAGAATCGGAGTGGCGCGCGCGCTTTCGCTGCCGCCCGACAGGGATTTTTATTCGAACTCGTGCGTGCATTCCTACAAGGTAAAGCAGGGCGTTTTGCACAACCCAAAAAACGACAGGCGCACGACGAAGGGGGTATTCCACATCGTCGAGGGCGGGCTGCCTATTCCCGACGACAAAAAAAGCGTGCCCAAGCTCGTGTTTAAAAATTTGCTCGCCGCCGCGCTCAACCCGCCCGACGAGCTGCTCGAGCTGCCCTTTACTTCGACGCAGAGCCAAAAGGCGAAAATTTGGGTCTCGCTTTTCATGAGGCCGACAGTCTGCCCGCGCGTGCCCAACGGCTCGCCCGAAAAGCGCATGGAAATCCGCTTCTTCGCCCCGGGCGGGCTGGTCTCGAATTTGGATTTTACGGAGAGCATTTTCGGCAACGCGGGCAATCCGTATCTGCTTAAAAACGACCCCGCAAACGATTTCCAAACCTGGACGGGGCACACGGGCTGCATAATTCTTGCGCCGCATCTTGCAACGCTTACAAAAAAATCCCTGGGGCTGCCGCGCTACGAGGACGCCACCGAGCGCCAGAGGCGCGACGGAATGTGCTACAAAACAGACGGCGAATTGTACAACGACGGCGGCTCTTTCAAGATAACAGCGAGAAATTCAAGCGGCGTGATTTTCACAATCATTGCCGACAACTATTTCGGCTACTCCAAAAAGGAAGTCAAAACGCAGATAAGCTTTTCGGCAAACCTCTTCGGCATGTGCGAGGAGGAGCATAGCGGCGGCGCGCTGGCGTATTCGAGCCGCGACCTCGGCGACGATTTTTATGTCGCCTCCTACCAAAGCGGCAAGGGGCGCACGTTCGAAGAGGCCATGGAAATCATGGGCGGCACTGTCGAAGTTTTCGAGGACGGCTGGGCGCGCGACAAAAAATACCCGAACATAATTTACGTCCCCGAAAATTCGTATTTCTCGCTCAAAACCCAGACCATTGAATGGGAAAAAGGCGGCGCGCGCAGGACCATACGCCTTGCGCCGAACACGACGTACATAACGCCCGTCGGCTATAAAATCGAAATGATGCGCCCGCACGAAACCCGCCGCTGGAGGCTTGTTGGCACTGTCGAGGAGGGCGTCTATTGCCACAAGCCCGCGACAGTTTCGGGCGGCGGCAAAAGCGAAATTTCAAAGGACATATCCGACGCCATAATCCACGGCCCCTCAATCGTCGCCGACTTTAAAAGCGACATGGAGGCGGTCGCAAAAATCATAAATAAAAATTACGGCGACAGGAACAAAGACCCCTCGCAAAACAAGGGCAAAGACAGCCGCCCGATTCTGGATTCGCGCCGCACCATGGGCTCGGTTGTAAAGCTTTTGACGCCATCGGAGGAGTTCACCGACGAGTACAACGAGTGGCTGAAATCCATACCGTTTTACATTCGCGAATTCGTGCTGACTGTCAAGAGGCATTACCGCCCCGAATGGGGTGGCGACTGGCAAAGCAAATTTTCCGTCGACACCATAAACGGCAGGGGCGGCAATTTGCTAAAATACAAAAATTCAAACGTGCTGACTTCGTATTTGCGCATAGGCTTCACAGAGGACGGCTCGTGGCGAACTTTCAGCCTGCGCAAGGACTTTTTCCCGTCGTGCAAGGTGCAGCTTGAAGACGACATAACAAGCTCGGTCGTCGTGCCCTCGCGCCTTGTGGAGCATTTGCCCGAAGGCTTTGAGGCGCGCCACCCGTCGGTGAAATTTACGGAGAACTGCGAGTACAGGCTCTTCCAGCGCCCCGACGAGGCTGTTGTGCGCGGCTACGACAAGCGCGCGGAAGCCGACATGGCGCAGGACGGCGTTTTCCTTTCAAACTACGAGCCGCTCGACCGCGCCCAGGTTAAGGAGCTCGCAGACGACGTCTTGAGGTTTTACAAATTCACCGAGCCGATGCGCAAAAACCTCGAGGACTTTTTGGCAAGCGAAAAGCCGCAGTTTGTGGTTAGCTCTTCGAACCCGAGGCTGGTTAACGGCAGCCCCTCGAAGAACGTGCGCTATTTGCAGAACCGCGACGACATCGTAAACCCGCGCAAATACTATATCTGCGACGTCGGCGGGCGGCTTTGCAGGAAAATCCCCGTCGGCAAAAATGTCCCGCACCCGGTCTCGAGCGTAATTGCGGGGCGCAGGAACAACCCCGCCTCCGAGGGCATTCGCGCCCTTGCAATGCACGGGCCCCTGCACTATCTCGAGCTGCCCGAGGCGTTCATGGAGTTTATCGCCTCGATGACGGGCAAGTCGCCCTCGACAACCGGCGCGGGGCTTGAAGGCGCGAAGACCAAGGGCCCCTTCAACGCATTGTGCGCGATTACCGATTTGAACAATGCGCTCGTCTCTTTCGCGCTTTGCAATTACGCGGTGTGGCTTAGCAGCGCGGGCTATCTTGGCCCGAAGTACAGGGTCGACCACGACATCAGCCTGCTCATCCCCGAAATCTGGTCGCGCATGCGCTCTTCGGAGCGCAGCCCCGATTTTCTGATTTCGCGCGGCATGCTTGAAAGGTGCGAAGATTTCAGCCACAAGGGCAAAACGGTCGAGGCTTCGCGCCTCGGCTGGAGGATAACAAAGGAGTTTGTGCACGCGTTCTTCGGCAGGGTTTTCTCGAGCCCCGACAGCATTTTCACGGAGGACATGCTGCGCCCCGAACTGCAGGATATGGACGTGTTCGCCGACGG
>JAFXRX010000160.1 GCA_017526045.1 Opitutales bacterium | reverse complement strand
TGGAGCGCGGGCAAAATCCCGCCGAAGCGCGAAGTTGTTTTGCTATCGTCGGACGGCGCCGAAAAGCAGTTTGAATTCTTGGGCATCAAGCACCGCAAGGTCGCAAATGTTTCGGATTTGCTAAGGGCGGCAAAGCCCTCGAGCGTGCTTGCAATTTCGGGGCAAACGGAAATCTCCGACGAGGACGCCGCTTCTCTTCGCGCATTCCAAAAGAAGGGCGGAAAACTTCTTCTTTTAAACTGCAAAGAGGCCGCCAAAAAAATCTACCCCGAATACATCAAAAACTGGATTATCCCGACCGAGGGCGACATCGTCGTAATGGAGCGCGAAGACGCCTCCGTCTTCGACCAAATCCCCGAAATGAAGCTGCGCTACTTCAACAACAACAAGCGCGAAATCCCCCGCGCGTGCAACGCGACCTTGAAAGTCGAGCGCGACAAGAACGTAGTCGAGCTTGCGGGGCAGATGAGAATTCACGCCTACATCGACGGCGGCAAGCCCGAGGATAGAATTAAGAAAATCGACTCCATGCGCGGCTTCCCGCTCGTGCAAATCAACGACGGCAAGGGCAAGGCTATTGTTTCTACAATGTGCACCGACAAGGCTCAAACCGACCCGATTGCAGGCCGCCTGCTCTCGAACATGGTGAAGGTTTTGGTTCTCGAATAATCGCAAAGCAAAATCCAAAAACAAGAAAGCTTCGGAAAAATTTTTCCGAAGCTTTTTTTGCACGCCAAAAATTTCGCGCTTACTTTATCTGGGAATTTATTTTATTGATTTCTTCCGCTTTTTCCTGGACGCGTTTGTAGCAGCCGCGCAAAAACGCGTCGTTTGAAAATTCCGTTTTTATGAAGGCGAGCGCGATTTGCCTTGCGCGGGCTTCGTCGGTGAATTTTCCGCCCATTGCAAGGACGTTTGCGTTGTTTACAATCCGCGCCATTTTCGCCGCCTCCTCGGTTTCGCAAAGCGCGCAATAGACGTTTTTAAACTTGTTTGCCACCAAATTTACGCCCATGCCAGTGCCGCAAAACACAAAGCCGAAATCGTACTTTTTATCGTTCATTTCCCTGCCGAGGTTGAAGCCGACATCGACGTAGTTTTGATGCTCGCTTCCGGTCAAATCGACGACCTCGAAGCCCTCTTTTACAAGCAGATCCTTTACGGCGTCCTTGATTTTAAGCCCGATTGGGTCGGAGGCGAGAATTGCGGTTTTTTTGGCTTGGGCAAACAGGCTTGCGGAAAAGCAGACTGCCGCCGCCAACAAAAGAATGGTTTTTATTTTGCGCATAGTTTTATTTGGTTGATTTTTTAAAATTGCCAAAAAAATAGTTGAAAATTTTTCGCGATACAAGAATATTTGCGCCGATGAAGTCCACCAATAAAAATCCAAAAAAATTGCCGCGCTCAAAAGTTCCGTTCCCGCCGACAGTTGTTTTCAAGGACAAAAAGAAAGAGCAGAGCAAAACCGCCTGCCGCAAAAAGCGCGTTTAGGCGGCGCGTTTTTTACTCCGGCTTTCGCAGATTTTTAATAAGAGCCTCGCTTTGAAAAAAATTTTTCAAGACGGACTTTGAAAGCTTTTTGCCGCTTTCGTCCAAAATAAGCGGACAGTGCGCAAACTTCGGAATTTCCGCCCCGAATGCGCGGTAAAGCAGAATTTGCCGCGCGGTAGAAACGAGCAAATCCATGCCGCGCACAACTTCGGTTATTTCCATTGCAATGTCGTCTGCCACAACCGCCAGTTCGTAGCTTGGCTCGCCGCTTTTGCGCCAAACCAAAAAGTCGCCGAAATCCCGCTGCGGGATAAATTTTTGAGCCCCACACATCTCGTCGAAAAATTCAATCGGCGAAGCTTCGCCAACCATGAAGCGCCAGTTGCACTTAAAAATATCGCGGGGCATTTCCCATTTTTTGGGGCGCAGCTCGATTGGAAAAATCGCCTCGCCGTTTCCCGGGCAAATTTTTGCCTTTTCTTTTATTTGCGCGCGGCTTGCAAAACAGGGATAGACTTTCTTTTTTTCTATTAGCTCTTCGAGCCTCTTTTTGTATAAATCGAACCTTTGCGACTGCGCATACGGCGCGAAATTTCCGCCCTTGCCCGGGCCCTCGTCCCATTCGATGCCCGCATTTTTTAAATCTGTGAAAATTTGCTCAATGTATTCTTTTTTGCAGCGGGCGGAGTCGATGTCTTCAATTCTCAAAACGATTTTGCCGCCGCATTTTTTTGCGCGGGCGCATGCGGTTTTAAACGTTTGCAAATGCCCGATGTGCAGGAAGCCCGATGGGGTGGGGGCTATCCGCCCGCGGTATGTCTTTTTTTGAGCGTCCATTTTGCGTTTTGGTTTTGCGGTAAAAGGCGGGTTCGCACAAAAAAAGCGCAAGGGAAATTGCGCTTAAAAAGTAAAAAACACACCCTCTAGCGGATTCGAACCGCTGTTTCCTGAATGAGGTTCAGGAGTCCTAACCCCTAGACGACGAGGGCAGTGTTTTGTAAAATATATGTAAGTTTCTCGGATTTTCGGCGGCAAAAGTCAAGTTTTTTTGCGAAAAAAACGTCAAAAAAAGCGATTTTTTTGCAAAAAACTACTCTTCCGAGATTTCCGCCTTGATGATTTTTTGCTCCTCGACGGGTCTATCCATAAAGCCCGTGCGGCACCTTTCGATTTTTTCGACAGCGTCGTAGCCTTCGACGACTTCGCCGAAAATCGTGTGGTGGTTTGTAAGCCACGGAGTTTCGACAGTCGTTATGAAAAACTGGCTGCCGTTTGTGTTCGGGCCCGCGTTTGCCATTGCCAAAAGCCCCTTGCGGTCGAAGCTCAAATCAGGCGAAAATTCGTCGGCAAAAGCCTTGCCCCAGATGGACTCTCCGCCGCGCCCCGTGCCCGTCGGGTCGCCGCCTTGAATCATAAAGTCGCGGATTACGCGGTGGAAAATCAGCCCGTCGTAGTAGCCGTTTTTGATGTGGGTTGCAAAATTTTCGCAGGTCTTTGGGGCTTTGTCGGAAAAAAGCTTTATTTTGATGTCGCCGTGCCTTGTTTTTAGAGTAGCGAATGTTGCCATAATAAAAAGAGATTCCTTTATTTTTTGAAGGGTTTAATTCTGGAGTCGGGGTCGAAGGCGCGCGGGCACTTGCCGCAGCTTACGCAGTCCACAATTATGTCGTGCGCCGACTTGCCCGGCGGGATGAACGGCAGAACGTGCTCGTCGTGCGGAATTACGACTTCCAAAAGGAACGGCTCTTTTGAGGAAAGCATTTCCTTTATCGCGTCTTTTAATTCCTCTTTCTTTACGACACGGCGCGCCTTCCAGCCGTAGCCTTCGGCAATCTTGATGTAGTTCGGGTAGATTGCGTCCGGATTTTCGGGGCCCGCGATATGCGAGGGGTC
>JAFXRX010000159.1 GCA_017526045.1 Opitutales bacterium | reverse complement strand
GTGACGGGCGAGAAAATCGGCTCGGGCATAACTGTCAAAAGCCACGAGATTATAAACAAGACAGAGCCCTCGGGGTTGATTTCAAAAATCACCAAGGTCGTTTTGTTCGACGGCAACCTCGGCAAGGAAGTCGTGATATTTTCCGACAAGCCGACTTACCTCGAAGACTCGCGCGCAATTATTCTCAGCCCCGACAGGTCGAACAACTCTCCCTGGGAAATCAAGAAGGTTGGCGACAGGCTCGAGACCGACGACGCCGTGTTCACCGTAAAGAAAATCGACTTTGAAAAAGAGGAGGTCGAGCTTGAAAAAGTCTCCAAGGAAAAGGGCGGGAAAACCCAGCTTATGAGGCTTTCGAAAAGCGGCGGCAACGAGCTTTTGAACAAGTAGCGCAAAAAAATTAATTTTTTCAAAAAAAAAGCTTTAATTTTTTAAAAGTATAATCTATAAATAAGAACAACATTTCAAATTAACGTATATATGAAAAACAGAAAATCCCATAAAAACGTTGCATTCGCGACGGCGCTAATGGCGTCCATGGCTTATGCTTGCTCTGCATTCGCCCAGGGGGCGGGTGATAATCAAGAACAACAGAAACTCCAACTCATGATTGCCGCGGTTGAAGCCCGCGACAACGGCGATTTGGAAATCTCCAAAAAGAGCCTTGAAAGCCTCTTGAAGATTTCGCCCGACGACGCGAGGGTGCAAAAATTGCTGTCGGATGTAAATTCCGAGATTGAAGCTATTGCCAAGGAAAAGGCCGAAGCCGAAGCGGCAGCAAAGGCAGCTGCTGAAGCCGCGGCAAAAGCTGCGGCTGAAGCCCAGGCAAAAGCCGAAGCCGACGCAAAGGCTGAAGCTGAAAAAGTAGTGGCAGACAAGGCGGCAGCCGAAAAGGCTGAATCCGACGCAAAGGCGGAAGCCGAAAAGGTCGCCGCTGACGACGCCAAGCCGGCTGAAGAAAAGGCAGCCGAAGAAAAGACGGCTGAAGAAAAAGCGGCTGATGAAGAAAAGATTGCCGAAGTCCAGAAGGCTCTTGAAGCCGAACAGCACAAGCAGCATCTTATTATAAAGAGCGTCTTCGAACAAATCGAACTCGCCTACGACAAGGCTGACGACGGCCGCTTTGACGAAGCCATGGATATTTTGGCGGAAGCCGAAGCAAAGCTTCCCGACGTAAAGCTCGCGGATTCCGCGCGCCAAGAAATCAAGGAAGCCCGCGCAGACATTTCCAAAACCCGCGCAAAGCTCGCTTTGAAGAACCGCAAGGTAAACGAAGCGAAGAAATACGCGCAGGACTACGCGAAATACACCGACAACGTCGCGAGGGGCGAAGCCTTCATCGCGGAAGTCGAAAAGATTTCGCAAAACCCGTACGCCCGCTCTTTGGACGAAGTAAGCACCGACTACCAGGCACGCCAGAAGCGCGTCTCGGTGCTCTTGGCTGACGCCCGCGCGCAGTATTTGTTCGGCGACTACCAGGGCGCGGCTTCCACATACCGCACGGTTGTTGCAATCGACTCCGACAACCTCGAAGCCAAGGCGTACCTCGCATTGATAGCCAAGAAGCTTTCCGGCACAGTCGGCAAGCTGATTTACCAGCAGACCCGCGAAGAGCTCTTGGACGAAGTCTCCAGGGCATGGGCTCGTCCGGCTATGTTCCAGACGACGAGCAGCACTTCCGACGCTGGCGAAAAGGTTGTCCCCCTGAAGGCGAAGCTCTCGCAGATTGTAATTCCGGAAGTAAGCTTCCCCGAACCGGGCGTATCTTTGATTGACGCGTTGAACACGCTGTCCGAACTCTCGATTATCAACGATAAAAATTCGACAGGCGCAAAGGGCGTAAACATCGTCGCAAGAGACATTGCCGACACCAAGAACGTAAGCCTGACTGTAAGAAACCTCACTCTCGAACAGATTCTCGCTTTCGTAACCAAGCAGGTCAACTGCCAGTACGACATTGAAGACGGCGCGGTAGTTGTCCGCAAGGCCTCCAACGTCGAAGCCTACGAAACGTTCGACTTCCCGATTCCGGCTGCGGCGGTTACCCGCATGGTCGGCTTGCAGGGCGGCGGCAGCGGCGGCGACAGCTCCGACCCGTTCGGCG
>JAFXRX010000158.1 GCA_017526045.1 Opitutales bacterium | reverse complement strand
GAATAATCGACTGGACGATGGAGCGCACAGGCAAAGGCTGCAAGGAATTTGACGCCTATATAGTTGAGCGCGCCAAGCAGGGCGACAGGCACTCAATCCGCCTCATCGGCTACCGAAACATCGCCGCCAAGCCGATTTTGTACGACAAGCTCGATACCCCCGCATGGCAGGAGGCTTTGCAGGCCTTGGAGGCAGTCGCCGACACTTCCGACATCGCCCGCCTTGTGGAAATTGCAAACGGCAAAAAGGCGTCCGACAAGCATTTTGCCCACCGCCTGGGCTACGTTGTAAGAAACGCGGCATTCCGCACAACAGAGCCCGAAAAGCTGATTTCGGTTCTTGAAAAAGGCGTTGAAAACGCGCCCGAGGCGCAGAAAGATGGCATGAAAAAGTGCCTGTTTTTGGGGCTTATGGAGTGCGGCAAGTCGGCGGATTTAATGAAGGTTGCAGAGCGCGTTGCGGCTGGCAAGGCCGATAAAATCGAAGTTTCGCAAATCCCGCAGCTGGCAAAAAGGCTTTCGCAGAACAGCTGGCGCAGGCTTCCCGACCACCAGAAAGTCGAGGCTGAATTTGAAAAGATTTTGGCAGGCGCAAAATGCCCAGAGGCGGAAAAGGCTGCGCTTGAAAAGTCGCTTCAATACATCAAAAACCGCGGCGAAGAGCCGCGGAAATAGGGCAAATCTTGAATTTTTTAAGGCGGCGCCAAAATTTTTTGCGCCGCTTTTTTTGTTGTAATCTAGCGTGAAATACGATGTTATTTACACAATAAATTTATGCCGCAAAATCCGCAAAAGACAGTAATATCAATAAAAAACCTTCGCCACAAATACAAGGAGGGCGACGGCGAAAAAGAGGTTTTGCACGGCATAAACCTCGATTTTTATAGCGGCGAAATCGCCATAATAATGGGACCCTCGGGCTCCGGCAAATCCACATTGTTGAAGCTAATCGGCGCGCAGCTTACAATCCAGCAGGGCGATGTAATAATAGACGGCAGCCACCTTCAAGGGGCGGGGCAGTCGGCGCTCCGCGAAATCCGCCGCAAGATAGGCTTTATTTTTCAGAGCCACCACCTTTTAAATTCGATAACGGTTTTGCAAAACGTGCAGCTGCCGCTTGCATTCGACAAGTCGCAGGACGGAGAAAGCTCGCGCAGGCTCGCCTTGGAGGCTCTGAAAATTGTCGGGATTGAAGCCCACGCCGAAAAGAAGCCGGCGCACCTTTCTGGCGGACAGAAGCAGCGGGTCGCAATCGCGCGCGCGCTGATACGCAAGCCCGCAATCGTGCTTGCCGACGAGCCCACGGCCTCTCTCGACGAGAAGACTGGGCGCGAGGTTGTGGATTTGATAAAGAAGATGTCGCGCAGCCTCGGCGTAACGGTTGTGCTTGTAACGCACGACAACCGCATTTTGGACATCGCAGACCGCATAATCAAAATAAACGACGGCAATTTGGCGGGCTGATTTCAGCCTAAATTCAGGGCGTTTTTTTTCGATTTATTAAGCGGAATTTTTTAAATTTTTTGCTTGATAAGCCAAAAGCGATATGCTTTATTTTTTAACTTTAACAATTAGGGCGTGGTAGCCAAGTGGTAAGGCAAGGCTCTGCAAAAGCTTCACCGTGGGTTCGATTCCCACCCATGCCTCGGTTGATTTTCCGCTAAAAACCTTGATTTTTGGCGGTTTTTTTGTGCATTTGCAAGGGGTTTGCGGGGGCAATGTAAAAAAATTCCGCCGTTTTTTAGCGCACAAATATTTTTGACAAGAGCCTCT
>JAFXRX010000001.1 GCA_017526045.1 Opitutales bacterium | reverse complement strand
TGCGATTGAGGGCGGCGAGGCCATGCGCATAATTAGCGTTGCCGAAGGCGGGCTTGTCGACAGCGACGGCGAAGAGGTAAGGCACTCTGAAAACATAGTGGTTCCATTTGCCGAGAGCGTCGTCTTTACTGCGACAAAGCCTTCGACACTTCTTATAACAAAGTAGATTTGCGCCTTGTTTGCTGAATAAAAAAGCGGAAATTCCGAAAAAAATAATTGACGCAAACGGCTTAAATGCTACTTTCAAATACTTTAAAAATCACTCCCTGATGGTGTAATGGTAGCACAAAGGATTTTGGTTCCTTTGGTTGGGGTTCGAATCCCTATCGGGGAATAAAAAAACCGCCTTCATTTTTAAGGCGGTTTTTTTATTCCCCGATAGGGATGAGAACCCGAAGGGTTCGACGCCGAGGGTGCGCGAAGCGCAGCCCGAGACGGTAGCTTTTTGCGCAGCAAAAAGAGCCGAGCGTTAGCGAGTGCCGAGACGGCGCGGATTGGCTTTAGCCAACCAAGCCGCGAGTACAATCCCCGGCCGGGTACAAAAAAGCCGCCTGAAAACGCGGTTTTTTTGTATTCCGAAGGGGTTCGACCACAAAAGTTTTGTGCAGCAAAAGCTTTTGGGGAGCATAAAAAACGCCTTGCGTTTTTTACCCGAAGGGGTCAGAGCAGGCTATGAATGGCGAATTCCGCGGATTTAAAAAATTCTTCCGCCGCGTAAAGCCGCCGAAGTGGCTCGCGGAGCATTGACGCTGTTTTTAAGGGAATTTGCTCCTCATATTGCTCCGCGTTTTGCTTAATTTTTGTCAGAAAAAATTTTGAAAAAAATTCTTGCATTTGATTTTGATTTTCGTAAATTCAAAATCTTTCTTTAAACGCTCAGGTGGTGAAATTGGTAGACACGTACGTTTGAGGGGCGTATGCCGAAAGGCTTACGGGTTCAAGTCCCGTCCTGAGCACTTTTTTGATTTATGCGCGGCGCCAATTTTTGCAATTAGCCGCGCGTTTTTTTTGTATTTTTTAGCCGCGATTTGGGCTTTATTTGCGCGTTTGCCGCGGGAGACGCCCGCAAAAAAACGCCGGCATAAAAAATGCGCGGCGTTTTTTGTAAAGATTAGGAGGGCTTTATTGCAGGTAGGGCATTGCCGATGCCATAAATTCCTTTCCGGCTTTTTTAACGGAGTCCGAATATTTTTGGAATTTCTCCGCCAAATTCGGATTGGATTTTACGATGTCTTCCAGAACGTCGGTGTCTTTTATTTTATATTCGTCCAAAAGTTTTGACGCCGATTCTGCGTAGGATTCCAATTCGCCGCAGAATGTCTTGAACTTTTCCTTGACCGCCGCGGGGCATTTGGATGTATCGATTTTTTTAAGAGAAGCGACTGCGTTTTTCAAGTCCGCGACAGTCGAATCTCTGTCCATTGCCGAGAACGAGTTTTGGACATCCTGCATGAGCTTCATTACGGACGCCTTTTCCGAGGCGTTTGCGTTTTGCGCGGCGGCAGCGGCGTTTGCAAGCCCGCTTGGAATGTTCAATGCCATTGAGAAATTCGCGCACAAAACTGCGGCGCAAATTATTAGGGATTTTTTGATTAGGTTTTTCATGCGTTAAAAAAGTTTACTTTTAAAAGTAAAGCCTCGCCCTCTTTTTTAGTCAATTAAAATTTATATTAAAACCGCCGAGACCGCCGCCAAAATCATAAGCGAGCCCGCAAGCCGCCTCGCCGCCGCGCTCCTGTCGAGCTCGTGCACGCTTTCAAATTTCGCGCCGCCGATATAGACGAGCGCGACCGCCATGACCCCGCGCGTATTGTACAAAATATTGCATAAACTTGCCCCGACGCTTCCGGTTATCGCAAGCACCATCAAGAACATTTCGCCTGTCATTAATGCCGCCGAAAGAAAGCCGAATGCCAATTCGCTCCTTCGCGCGCGCGCAATTTCCCTGAAAAACCGCGGCATAAGCGGAATTATCGAAAGCGGAAGGGCTGCGCACATAAGCCCGAGCAGCTGCCCCTTTTCAAAATTCGGCGAAAATTTTTGAAGGAGCACGTCGCATGCCGCGTAGAACGAGCAGGCTGCGAGGGCGAGGGCTATTGTGGCTTTCGCGCTTCCGCTTTTTAGCGAATTTTTCCGCCAGCCCATCAGCAACACCGCCGCGCAGCAGACGGCGCCCGCGAGCGTTGTCGAGCTTGGCAGGCTTTCGTTTAGGAGGATGCGCGCAAGCAAAATCACAATCAAGATTTTTACGCCCATAATCGGCGTCATGAGGCTGACTTCCCCGCGCTCGGCGCAGATGAATGTGGCGATGTTGCCCGCCGCGCAAAACGCGCCCGCAAGCATCGGCTGCCAAGCGGCTCCAAGCCCGGGCATATCCCCCGCCAAAAAAATTTGCGGCACGAAAACAAGGCCCGCAAGCAGATTGTTCATTACGAGTATCGACGCCCCCGAAAGCGCGCGTCTTTTCGCGGACGATTTTACGAGCATCACGCTTATGCAGTACATCGCCGCGGCAATTATTGGCAGGAGCTCTTCGGGCATTTTGAATGTCGAAAATGCGAACATAAAAACAAGGCATTCTGCGCGTTTTTTTGCGCAAGTAAAGACATTCCTCCATGCTCGGCGCAAATATCCGCAAAAAAAATCCAAACCATTGCGGCTTGGATTTTTGCGCAGGGGCGGATTGCTTTAATAGACGCGAAAGAGCGTCAAAACAAAGCCGGCGGCAATGAGCGATATGCCAAAAATTATCATAAAAAATAAAAGCGGAGAATTCATGCGCTTTTCGAAAATCTCCGCCAGCTCGTTTCGGTGTGCCAGCTGCTCTTGGGCAATTTTTAGTTTTTCCGACAATTCCGGATTTGCCGCCGATAATTCCGCAAGGCAAACCGCTGCCTCTTTTGATTTTTGGGAAGGGCGCATGCAGCAGAGCGCGGCGGCCTTTAAGAGCATCCACAATAAAACGGCAAGCGCAAAGCATGTGGCCGCAATAACCGCAATTCCGAGCAGCCCGTCTATATCGCTTATGCAAAGGGAGAGGGAAAGCGGTATTAGCAACGATAAAACTGTCAAGTACAGCGCAAGAAAAGCGGCAAAGCCCGCGTCTTTTTTGAACGCCTTCTCCCGCTCTTTTGCCGGCGCCAATTTCTCCCCGGACAGTTTTGCGCTTTTGCGGATATTAAAATAAAAAATCCCCGCGCAGTTGAAGATTGCCCAAAAAAACCATGAAAAAACCGACCAAAGCGCGATAATAGTTAAAAAAACCGCCGCCGCTTCTTCCGGTTCCAACTCTCCGCCCGCCGCAAAAATAATCATAAAAATTTCCTTTCAGCTTTTTTGTTTGTCATTGAGCCGACAAAGCGCCGATGCCCCAGCCCACGTCGAACCAGAAATCGCCGGAGAGCTTGCCGTTTGTGCGCAAAACTTCGCAGCGCGCCAGCTCGTATTTTTTTGTGTTGTAGTTGTAGATTTCCTCCACGGCGATTTCCGTGTAGCCTTTCGGCGTCACGAGCGTGTTCCAGAAAAGTTCGATTTTATAGCTTACAGTTTCGGGGACATCGCCGTTCCATTCGATATTGAAATTTCTGACTTGCGCGGAAGTGCATGAGCCGAAGGGGTGGTGGACGTTTTCGTAAATTCTTTGCTTGTTGGCCATGATGCTTTGGTTCAAATACGCGTTGTAGGCGTCGCAAATTTCGCTTTTGGAATCGCCAAATTGAGCCAAAACTACAAGCAGCGCAAACAGCCCCGCAGTCGCCGCCCCCGCCGCCTTCTTTACAAATGACAGCGCGGATTTAGAGGCATGGCTTGCTGTGATTCTTTCGGAGTAGAACGCCGCGGCAAACGCCGCAAATTCAAGCGGCTCCCAGACAATTACGCATAAAAAAGTCGCGCCTATAATTATCCAAATCGGCTTCCAGTTGATTTTGCCTTTTTCTTTGTAGGCGAACGCCTGCTCCGCAAAAATCGCAAAGACAAAGTGCATATAGGAAAAAAACGTGGCGATATAAACTAACACTAAAAATCCGCTGCTTTCGTCTAAAAAAAGGGATAAAAGCATCCCGACGGCGGCAGCCAGCGCGATTGCGGGGTTGAAGCGGATAAGTTTGGGGATTGGGACTTCTTCGGTCTCGGCGGAATTTGCGGGGGGATTTTCAGAGTTCATGCAACTATATTCGCGCAAAAACTAAAAATCCGCCGCGCTGCGGAAAATTTTAAAAAAAATTTTTTAAATCATTTCGAGCTCGCGCATGAGGGCCATTGCAATGCTCATGTTCGGCACGAGGCGCGAGTAAAACGCGCTGTTTTTAAACGCCTCGAAATCCCCGGGGTTGTCGGCGATGAATCGGTTTGCGTAGTCGTTTAAAACCGTGCCGATTGCCCCGCTGCGGCTCACGCCCGCGGTGCAGTGCACAATCATATCGCGCTTTTGCGCAATCGCAAGGTTTGCAAAATCGCGGATTTGCCGCGCCTTGTTTGCGTCGAAGAGAAATTCGGAAGCTTCCCCGTTTGCGGCGTCGTCGTCAAAGCGCAGCACGAGAGTTTGCGCGGCGTACTTTTCCGGGATTGGCGAGGGCTCCAAAACCGGTGGCTCGGAGTATCTGAAAATATTGTTTATGGAGATGAAAAACGTTCTTGCGGCGATTTTTTCAAAGTCCTCGCGCAGAACCAAGCTCTTCATTTCGCTCCTGCTTAAAACCGATATTTTCATACAAAACGCATCGTGAAAACGGTTTTACTTTTATTGCAAATTTTCGCGAATGCAATTTTTTTTTGGAATTTTTTTGCGACAATTTTCGCCGTTTCTGCCGCTTAATAGATGCAAATTTGTATTGGCGGCGCCCTTGCCGAAGCCAAGAAATCCTCTATTTATCGGCGTTTGAGGCTGATTTAAATTCTGGCATAAAATCTGCTATATTTATTTTATGCGCGATGAGGCGCATATTTTAACAGATTAAAGCTTATGGGAACAAAAAATCTTGCAACTGCATTTTTATCGTTTTTAACCGCGGGGTTTGCCTTTTGCGCGGACTCCGCCGAAGCGCCGAAAACTCTTTTCGACGAGGCTTTTTTTGCGGACGCAAAAGAAAGTTTTTCCGCCGAAATCGGAATAGGCTTTGAAAGCGCGTACATTTTCAGGGGCGCGAAGCTCGCCTCCGCTTCGATTGTGCCGACGTTGGATTTGGCTTGCGCCCTCGGCGGCGGCTTTGGCTTGAGGGGCGGATTTTTTAACGACACGTCCATTGAAAATTCAAGCTATGTTGAAACCGACATAACTTGCGGCATAACCTACGCCGCGGGCGCGTTTTCGTTCGACGCCGGCTACTGCGCATATTTGTACCCGCACGACAAGGATACGCACGAGTTCAGCTTCTGCGTGTCTTATGACACTTCCGAATTCTTGGGGGATTTCGCGGTGTCGCCTTTTGTGGAGTATTATTACGACGTCGTCTTGTACGTAAATACGCTCGAGGCGGGGCTTTCGTATTCCGCGCCGATAACAAAATGGCTGATTGAAAGCGAGTGGGGCAGCATAGACCTTGCCGCGACCTACGGTCATGTCTTTGCGCGCCGCAGCGCAAACGACTATAATTACGTGATGTTTAGCGCGGATTTTAAAATTGCGCTGACAAGCTTTGCGTCGTTTTCGGCGGGCGTGAGGTATTCAAACAAGAGCGCCGGCGGCGCAAACAGCGAGGACAACTGCTGGTTCGGAACGGGCATGAAGCTTGCGTTCTGATTTGGCTTTTGGGCTTGCGCAAAAAAACGGGCTTGAGGGAAAATCCCCAAGCCCGCTTTTTGTTGGCCGGAAAAGCTTTATTTAATTTCCTTTAAGAGCTTTGCGCCGAGCTCGTAGTCGTATTCTGCGAAGGCTTTAAACGTTATTGTAATTTCTTTGGGCTCAAGCTTTACGCCGCCTGCAATCAGCATTTTCTTGTAGGCTTTTTCAATCGCGCTTTGGTATTGCCTTGCGGTTTTCCAGTCGGCGTCGACTCTGTCGCCAAGATCGGATTCAACTTGGTTTTGCATGGCGTTCGAAAGGAGCGAAAGAGCTTTTACGTCAATGAAAAATTCGGCGGCATCGCCTTCCGGAAGCTCGTTTACGAGGGCTTGCGCGTCTTTGTTGCCCGCAAGCGACTTGCCTTTGCCCCTTGCAAGCGACATCATTTTTTCAACGTCTTTCATTGTGGAGGCCGCGGCGCAGCTTTTGCTTGCCTGCGCGATTTTTAAGTTGAACATTCCCGAGTAAACTGTGTCTTCGCCGATTTTCAGGGGCGAGAGGAACGGCGAATTGAGCAGCTGCAAGACCATTTCGTTTTTGAAAACCGCGTCGGTGTCGGCAGCCTCGATTTTCAGGAAGGCTTCAGGCGTTTTTTCCTGGATGTTCGAAATCGATTCTGGGTCGAGTTCCCCCAGCGAAAGGCAGAGATTTTTTATGCCCGCGTTTTTCAAAATCGAGAGAACCATTTTGTTTTCGATGGCGTCGCCGTCCATATTTTTTAGCAATTCGCTTTCGAGCCCGTCGGTGATTTCGGGAACGGCTAATGCCAGCGCGAATGTCGAATTTGGCAGGGAGTTTTTAAGAAGGGAATTTCTTGCGAGCCTGCTTTTGACTAAAACTTCATAGAGTTTTGCGTCTTCCTGGGCAAGCATTTCGTCGAATTTTTTGCCAAGATCGATTTTGAGAACGCCCGAGGCATTGTTTAGATTTTGCATCGAGTAGGCGAAGAATAGGCAGCCGTCAAAGTTGCCTTTCGGCTGGTTTTTCGCGTCTATAAAGCATGCGACAATGGGGTTCTTTTCTAGGCCCATCAGCTTTTGGAATTTTTCCGACGCCGCAAACGAATTTTCGCGCGGGGCTTTAAGCTTTAAATCCGATGCGACTTTTAGCGCCGCCTCCTCGTTGTCGGCAAATATTAGAAGGGCGCCCTTGAACGCGACGACAAAGTCTGCTTTCTTGTAGAATTCGAAGCCGTCCTTTTGCGATTTTTCGAGCTTCTTCTCTTCTAAAAGCTCCTTGACTTTTTTGGCGAAAAGCGAGTGCTTTAAAACTATGAATTTAATGTCGCAGCTGTTTTCTTTCGTCGCCGCGGCGACTGCAAGGAAGAAGTCTTCGGGGGTTTGCTCGTAGGCGCGCGCGAAATCAAGGACGGTTTTCGCGTTGATTTTCGATTTAAATTCCTCGGGCATGTTCTCAAAGGCGGCTTCAAAAAACTTTTGCGCCGCGGGGGAGTCGAGCGAGGCCTGCATAAATTCCTTTGCGCCTTTTTGCGAAAGGATTTCCTCTTGAAGCTTTTTGGGGGAATCCACCGCTAAAAACATTTCCGCGTTCGCGGGGGCTGCGTTTGCGGCGTCTTGGATTGTAAGTTTGCCGGCGTCTTTTTTCGGCGCGCAGGCAACGGCAAGCGCGGCAAAAACGGCGGCGAGGGTCAAGGATAATATCTTTTTCATGTCTTTTAAGTTTTTGTTAAATCGATAAATTTTATATGCCAAAAAGGATAGGCGGATTTTTGTTTGATGTAAAGAAAAAGCGGCGGATTATATAAAAAATATTACATCTTTTTGAAATAGGGCAGCCGCTCGAGCGGGGCGTCTATTTTGACTTCGCGCCCGCCCTCGTATTTGTTGCCCAGCTCGTCGAGCCACATTCCCTTTGGCAGCTTTACGGTTCTGTAATCGTTTGCGTTTACGACGGGGGCGACCAGATATTTGTCGCCGAGCATGAACTGGTCTTTGACGTTTTCAAAGCCCTCGTTCGGGAATTCGTATTCCATGGCTCTTATTATCGGCTCGCCCGTCTTGCTCGAATGGCGCGCAAGCGACAAAATGTAGGGCGCAAATTTGCTGTGAAGATGCGCGAATTTTACGCATATTTTCAGGTTCTCGTCGCTTAAGACGCGCCACGGGGCGACTGAGAACTGCATCATGGGCATCAGCGCGTGGACTTGGCAGGAGCGCACAATTATTCTTTCGTCGAGCTCGCCTTTTTTCTTATTCAAAAACGAGCGGTATTCGCCGCCGCCAATCATGTCGGGGCAGGCATACGCGCTGCCCATGAGCCCCGTTGCAATCATGTCGGGGATTAGAGCCTGCAGGTCGCCCCAGCCGTAGAATTTGTCGGCGAGCCGCTGGACTATCGGCATGTTCGGCGAGTTCCAGTTGCTGCGGAATTCGTTGAATGAAAACTTCGCGCCGATATTGACGTATTCTTTGACGTAGTCCCAGCCCCTTGCGGATTTGTCGTAAAACTGCGCCTCGGGAGTGTAGAGGTGCTCGCCGCCGTCGAATTTAAAGCCGTCGACGCCGTAGGTTTTGCGCATGTTTTCGAGGGTCGAAATGAGGTATTTGCGGGTTTCGGGGTTTGTGAGGTCGTACGCCGCGCTTTTGCCGTTCCACCAAGTTATGTGCAGGGGCTTTTGAGAATTTTTGGAAAGGACAAGCATATTTTTTTGCGAGAGCTCCCCGAATTCCGGAATGTTCAAATCGACGTACGGCACGACCCACAGCATCACCTTGAAGCCTTTTTTGTGGAGCGTTGAAACCATCGCCTTGGGGTCGGAAAATTTTTTAGGGTCGAAATCGTAATTGCCGTATTCTTTCATCCACTTGTCGTCAATCATGAATACGCCCTTCGGGAAGCCGTATTTTTCGAGGTTTTGGGCGTACAAAAGAATGTCGCGCTCGTTTTGGTTGTACATGAGCTCAATCCAGGTGTTGTATTGGGGCATTGAGAAAAACAGCTCGTCCGGCAACGCGGCATCGGGGCGAATAAAATATTTTTTGGCGGCGGCAAGATACGCGGATTTCAGCGTGCCGCCCGATTTTTGCACCTCGACTTTTTCAAATTCGCTTTCGATTTCAACGGAGTCTTTTTTGAAGGCAATTTTGAAGGGTTTTTGCGAATAAATGAACCTGCCCTTGTTGGAAACGAAAAACGCAATTGCCATGTTCCCCCACGTTCCGCTTGCCAAATTTAGCTGCTTTTCGGCGCCGCCAAAAGGCATTTGCCTGCCGATTGAATTGTAGCCGCCCCACCATTTTTCGTTTTCGATTTTATCGAATTTTGTCGCGAAGCCCTGCGCGAAAAGCGAAGATACAAAAGTTAAAAACACCCCAATCAAATATATCTTTTTCATGGGGCAAAAGATATTTTTGAGCATGGGGCAAGTAAAGAAAAAATTTTTTTACGCGCGGGTGAAAATCAAAAATCTGTCGCGCCCGGAGAGGTCTTGCATAATTTCTGCGTTTGAAAAATCCGCGTTTGAGGCGTTTTCTTGCGCGAGCATTTTCGGGTGGGCTATGCCGCATTCGAGCGCGAGCAGCCCGCCTTTCGCCAAAAATTTTGGAGAGCCTTCTATGATTTTGCGCAGGTCTTTTGCGCCTTCGTCGGGGCTTTCGAGAGCGAAAATCGGGTCGAAGAGGCGGACTTCCGCCTGCGCGCTTTCGACTTCAGCTTTTGTAAGATAGGGAGGGTTTGAAACAATCAAATCGAATTTTTCGCCCTCGGGGATTTTTTCAAGCCAGTCGCTTTCAAAAAAATTTACGCTCAAATTCGTGCGCTCGGCGTTTTCGCGGGCGAGCGAGAGCGCGTATGAGGAAATGTCGCAGGCGGCGCATTCGGCGTCTTTAAACGCGTTTTTAAGGGAGAGGATTATCGCGCCCGAGCCCGTGCCGAGGTCTAAAATTTTTTTGGGCGGATTTGCTTTTAGGCGGCGCGTTAGAATGTCGCAGAGCTCTTCGGTTTCGGGGCGCGGAATCAGGGCGCGGGCGTCGCATTTCAAATTTAGCCCGCAGAAATCGACAAAGCCCAAGATGTGCTGCAGGGGCTCTCTCTTTGCCCTGCGCCGCGCGTATTCGCGGAACTCGCTTAAAACTCCGTTTGTTATGGGCTCTTCAAAGCGCAGGAAGAGGTCGAGCCGCTTGCATTTCATGGCATGCGCCAAGAGAAGCTGGGCGTCGAGCTTTGGGTTGGGGACGCCCTTTTGCGCGAAAAATTCTTCGCATTTTTTCAGGATTTCTATTACGCTTTGCACGTTTTTTTATTCGCCCTCGGCGACGAGGGCTTCTATGCGCTTGTTGTAGTAAGCCTCTTCGAGCGCGCGGACAATTTCTTCGATGTCGCCGTCCATGACCTGCGCAAGCGAGTGGACAGTAAGGCCGATGCGGTGGTCTGTCAGGCGGCTTTGCGGGAAGTTGTAGGTGCGGATTCGCTCGGAGCGGTCGCCGCTGCCGATTTGCTCGCGGCGGTTTTGCGCGTACTTTTCGCGCTCCTCGTTTTGCTTGTGCTCCAAGAGGCGCGAGCGCAGAACTTTCATC
>JAFXRX010000157.1 GCA_017526045.1 Opitutales bacterium | reverse complement strand
GCATGCCCGAATGTTTATGCGGCTCGCGCCGCCTGATTCATTACGATACGTATTGGCGCAAGATAAAGCACGTATCCGACAGCGGGGCTGTGTATCATTTGCGGGTAAAGTGCAGGAGGTATAAATGTCTGGACTGCGGGCGCGTTTTTCGCGAGAAAATCGAGGGTCTGCGCCCGTATTGCCGGCATTCCGAGCGGTTCAGGGCCCGCATGGTAAAGGATTACAGCCGCAATGTCTGCAACAAGGACATTGCCTCAGAGTACGGGGTGTCCGAGAGCACGGTGGAGCGGGCAATACACAGGAGGTACGAGAGCAAGCTCAGGGAGCAGCTGTCCTACGAATGCCCCGAGGTGATAGGCATAGACGAGCACACGATACACAAGGGCTACAAGTTTGCCACAACGATAGCGGACTTGTCGCACCACAGGGTATACGATGTTATAGAGGGCAAGTCTCGCAGTTTGGTCGAGGAAAAGCTCATGGCATACAAGGGCCGCGGGCGGGTGAAAGTGGTTTGCATGGATTTATCCAGCGGATACCGAACCATGGTTCGGCGGTACTTCCCGAATGCGAAGATAGTTGCAGACAGGTTCCACGTCATACGGCTTGTGCTGTACCACTTTATGGAGTTTTGCAAGGCGGCACAGGAGGAGGTGAAGTGGAACAGAAGGCTTATATATCCACTTCGAAAGCGCGGGGACAGATTGAAGCCCGAGGAGCGGGATAGGCTTAAAAAGTTTTTTGAGGACAATCCCGCAATAAAGCTTGCCTACGAGTTTAAGGAGAGGTTGTGCGAGCTGTTAAACCGGAAAAGCCAGACGGCAAAACAATGCAAAGTTAACATAAGAGAATTGAAAGGAATGATGAGACAAATGAAATACGAGGCCACGAGAGAGTTTGAAAGCCTGGCGGAAACGATAAGCGAATGGTTCTCGCCGATAATCAGGATGTGGAGGTTTACGAAAAACAACGGAATAACGGAGGGGTTCCATCGCAAGATGAAGCTAATCCAGCGGCGGGCGTACGGATACAGAAACTTTGAAAATTACAGATTGAGAGTGCTCGTGGAATGCGGAGTCAAACTATGAAAACCCCATTATCAAAAAATCCCTATTCCACAACCTTTGGTGTTGACCCTTTTTATTTTGGGAGTTAAGTTCCAATCCCTCGACCAACGCCAACAAAAAAACCGCCTTGCGGCGGTTTATGGCGGGAGAGGTGGGACTCGAACCCACGACCAACGGTTTAGAAAACCGCTGCTCTATCCACTGAGCTACACTCCCAAATTTTTAAAAGCCTATCTTTATAGATTCTTTTTAATGGCTATCAAGAAAAAATTTTAGCGGCCGCGCTTTTTAACGGCAAAATATCCGCCCGTTTTCGCGGCGCCCTCGAATTTTATTTTACCTGAGTCTTTAAGAGTTTTCAAGTGCCGCTGCACGGTTCTTAGCGGGACCCCCAGCACCTCCGCGATTGCGTTTGCCCTCTTGCCGCCGTTTTTCGACACATAGCTCAATATGAGATTTACTGCGCCAAATACTGCGCCATTTGCTGCGCCAAAATTTTCGCCGGCCGCAGCCTTTACGCTGTTTAAAATTTCACCGAGCATAAATTCGATAAACGGGGCGCAATCCGCCTGTTTTGTGCTCGAATTTATCGCTTCGTAATATTTTTTCTGGCGCTTGTAGACCATTGTTTCGACCGGCAAATCCATAAACGCAGGGTTTAATTTCGACAAAATTAAACTCTGCCACAGCCGCCCCATTCTGCCGTTGCCGTCGGCGAAAGGATGTATGAATTCAAACTCGTAATGAAACACGCAACTTCGCACGAGCAAGTGGTCTTGGCTTGTTTTGAGCCAATCAAAAAGCCTTGAAACCAGCGCCGAAACCTGCTCCGCGGGCGGGGCGATATGTATGACGCTTCTTCCCGAAAACACCCCGACGCCGCCGGTTCTGAAACGCCCCGCGCCTTTCACGAGCCTCGACATCATTTTTTTGTGCGCTCTCAGCAAATCGCGCTCCGAAAACGGATTTAATTTGGGCGCCAAATCGTAGGTTGCGATTGCGTTTTTAACTTCCAGAATTTCCGACGCGGCGGCGGCAACCCTCTTGCCGTCCAGTATGTCCGAGACCTGCGCCCGGGTCATATTGTTCCCCTCGATTGCCAGGCTCGAATGTATGGTTTTTATTTTGTTTGCCCTGCGAAGCTTAAGCGATTTCGATTTTTTCAGCATTGCCGAAAAATTCTCCATTGCGGCGGAAATTTCCGCTATCAGCGAAATCGATTTTGCGGAAACTGTAAAAGGCGGGATATATTGCATATCTTGCGAAAAATTACGCTTTTATTTATCTTAAAATGCGCCCGATGGGTCAAGATATTTTCTTTATTTTACCCCAAAAATTTTTCAAATACTGCGCCATTTGCTGCGCCAAAATTGCCAATAAAAAAGCGCACATTGCGTGCGCTTTTGAGAAATTTTTATTTAGCCAAAAACCTCAGTCCATTTTCGGCAGATGCGAGAGGCTTTCGGCGAGCTCCGCGTCGGTCGGGATGTAGTCGGACATCTGGCGGTCGTTAAACTTCTGGTAGGCATAGAGGTCAAAGTACCCCGTGCCTGTTAGCCCGAAGAGAATTGTTTTCGCCTCCCCGCTTTCGCGGCACTTAATCGCCTCGTCCATCGCAGCCTTGATTGCGTGGCTGCTTTCGGGCGCGGGCAGCGTGCCTTCAACCCTCGCAAAAGTCGTCGCCGCCTCGAATACCGAAGTCTGCTCGACGGATCTTGCCTCCATATATTTATCCGCGTAGAGCTGCGACAAAACCGAGCTCATGCCGTGGTAGCGCAGGCCGCCCGCGTGGTTTGCCGATGGGATAAAGCTAGAACCCAGCGTGTACATTTTCGCAAGCGGACAGACCATGCCCGTGTCGCAAAAATCGTAGGCGTATTTGCCGCGCGTAAAGCTCGGGCAAGAGGCGGGCTCGACGGCGATAATTCTGTAATCCGCCTCGCCGCGCAGTTTTTCGCCCATAAACGGGGCAATCAACCCTCCCAAGTTCGATCCGCCGCCCGCGCAGCCGATTACGATGTCAGGCTTGATTCCGTACTTGTCCAGCGCCGCCTTGGCCTCCAAGCCGATTATCGACTGGTGCAGCAATACCTGCGAAAGCACTGAGCCCAAAACGTAGCGGTAGCCCTCTGTGTTCACCGCAACTTCCACAGCTTCCGAAATAGCGCAGCCGAGGCTGCCCGAAGTGTTGGGGTGCTCCGCCAAAATTTTCCTGCCTACCTGCGTTGTGTCGGAGGGCGACGGCGTAACCGACGCCCCGTAAGTGCGCATAACTTCGCGGCGGAACGGCTTTTGCTCGTAGGAGCATTTCACCATGTAAACGCGGCAGTCGAGCCCGAAGAAGCTGCAAGCCATGGAAAGCGCCGTGCCCCACTGCCCCGCGCCGGTTTCGGTTGTCACGCCTTTAAGACCCTGCTTTTTGGCGTAATACGCCTGGGCGATTGCGGAGTTTAATTTGTGGCTTCCGGAAGTGTTGTTGCCCTCGAATTTGTAGTAGATTTTCGCGGGGGTTTTGAGCGCCCGCTCCAAGAAGTACGCGCGCACGATTGGCGAGGGCCTGTACATCTTGTAGAAATTCAAAATCTCCGCGGGGATTTCCGTAAAGGGATTGTCGTTGTCAAGCTCCTGCTTTACGAGCTCGTCGCAGACAACGGCGCCCAGCTCCTGCGCTGTCAGTGGCTGATGCGTGCCGGGGTTCAAGAGCGGCGCGGGCTTGTTTTTCATGTCGGCGCGCATGTTGTACCACGCGGTCGGGATTTCTTTTTCGTCCAAATAGATTTTGTATGGAATTTCGCTCATAAAAAATTTTTCTTAAAAATTGCAAGGCCTGACTTTATTTAAAGCGCGCGCGTTTTCAAACATAAAATTGCTCCGCGCAAGCAAAACACTGAAACTCTATTTTACGATGTCGGCGCGCGACGTGCCCTTCTCTCCGATGTAAAATAGGATAAGCTCCGCCTCGCCCTCGCCTATGTTCCTGCCATAGTGCGCCTTGTTTACAAGCTCGACTGCGCACTCGCCCGCCTTCAAAACCGTGCTCTTGCCCTCGGCGGATATTATTTCAATCGAGCCTTTTATAAGGTAGCCCGCGTTTATCATCTGGTGCTTGTGAAGCGCAAGCTCCGCGCCCTGCGCGATTTTCGTCCGCACAATCGTAAGCTCGGGGGTTTTCAGATTTTGCGCGGGCAATGCCGAGCCGTCCCAGGAGGTTTGGGTTTGAACGAGCACTTCGCTTGAAATTTCTTCCGCGGCGGCGCACTGCAAAACAGCGCCCAGCCCGACAATTACGAGAGCCAATTTTTTCATATCCGATTTTTCCGAGATTTTTTGATTTTTGGGGCACAAAAAAAGCGCGTCCGCCGCGCCGAAAAAATACCTGGAGTGGGGGTCGAACCCACATGAGCCAAAACTCGACGGATTTTGAGTCCGTTGCGTCTGCCAATTCCGCCATCCAGGCATAATTTAAAGCACGTATAAGAAAGTTTTTGCCGCAATATGTCAACTATTTTTTTCAAAAAAGCCCCGCGCAGGAATTTCCGATTAAATGCAAACTGCGCCTGCGCAACAAGGCGTTTTTGTCCCAAAATTTTATTGCAAAAAAATTTCCGCGGGCTTAATTAAAGTTTTATAAAAATTCCTTTAAAAACTATGGGAAACGATTTAGACGAATTAAACAGCCCTGTAAATCCCGCGGGGCGCGACGTAAATGTAATAGAAAAGCAGATCCCCGTAAAAATCGGCTTCGGCTCGCTTTTGTTTGAAATTACGCTCTGGCTTATGGGCATACTCCCTGGCTTGATATTTTTGTTTATGAAAATTTCGGCGTCGAACTACTTTAAAAAGCTCCAGCAAAAAATCCAGGCGGACGCCTCCACTATCGACAACTACCTCGAGCAGCGCGTGCAGATTTTGCAAAACGTAGCCGCCCTTGTTGAAAAGTCCATCGACCTCGACAAGGACGTCATGAAGGCCGTCGCCGCGTTCAGGGGCGGCGTAAAGCCGGGCTCGAACATGAACGCAGTGGCAAGCCAAATCGACGGGGCTTTTGCGCGGCTCTTCCCGCAAGTCGAGGCGTACCCCGAGCTTCGCGCGCACTCTGCGATAGCCGACGCCATGCAGCAAAACGCCTATCTGCAAAAGGAAATAACCGCAGCCCGCTCGCTTTACAACGACACTGTCGCGCAGTGGAACACCGACATTTTCTCGTGGCCGACAAAGATGATTGTCGCGGCGCGCGCGGGCTACACAACCCGCATTCCCTTCACGGCTTCGGCTGAAACCAAGCAAAGGGCGAGGGAGAAATTCTTTTGATTCAGGACGTCTACGACCCCCTCGAAAAATATCGGGACGAGTTCAGGGAAAAATTCGCAAGCCTAGCGCGCGAAAAATTCGAAGACCTCGCCGCGAAATCGGGCGTGGACGCCGAAAAGAACAAGGAAACGACAAGGCAAATTGCCGAACTCTGGAAAAAAATTTCGTCCGAAAAAAAGAAGCTCTTTTTTAAAAATCTTCTAATTTTTATTCTGGCTGCGTGCGCGGTTGCCGCGGGGGTTTTCGCATATAATTTCGGCTGGAATGCGGACGGAATTTTGTCCGGGGGCGGCTGCGCGCTTTGCATTTTCGGGCTTTTCCGCGCATTCAAGTCCCGCGCCGACACATCCAATCTCGTTGCGGAGCTTAAGGAAAAAGCCGGCAAGCTCGAGCGCGAGGCTTGGGCGCAAATGCGCCCGCTCAACGAGCTTTACACTTGGGACATCCCCGTAAAGCTTATCGAAAAAACCGTGCCGCGCCTCGCATTCGACCCCTATTTCACGGCCTCGCGCCTCGACGATTTGCGGCGGCAGTTCGGCTGGAGCGACTCGTTCAACGAGGACAAGTCGATTTTGTTCGCGCAGTCCGGCGCGATAAACGGCAACGCGTTCGCGCTCGGGGAATACATAACGCAAACCTGGGGCGCGAAAACCTACTACGGGCGCAAAACAATCCACTGGACCGATTGGGAAACGGGCTCGGACGGCAGGCGGCGCATGGTCAGGAAATCGCAAACGCTGACGGCTTCAATCACAAAGCCCATTCCCGTCTACACAAGGGGCAAGATTTTAATTTACGGCAACGACGCCGCCCCGAACTTGAATTTCTCGCGCAGCCCCTCGCGCCTGTCCAACGGCAGCGGCGTCTTAAATTCGCTGCGCAAAAAAAGGGAGCTGCGCAGGCTCAAGGCGTACTCGCAAAACCTCGACGACGACTCCCAATACACGCTGATGTCTAACCACGAATTCGAGACGCTCTTCCACGCAAAGGACAGGGACAACGAAGTCGAGTTCCGCCTGCTTTTCACCGCGCTTGCGCAGACGCAAATGCTGAAAATTATGAAGGACGGCAAAGTCGGCTACGGCGACGACTTCTATTTTAAAAAGCGCGGCAAAATAAATATGCTAACCTCCGCGCACCTCGACGGCGCCGCAATCGACACCGACCCGAAGCGCTTCCGCAACTTCGATTTCGAAAAGGCAAAAGAAAATTTTCTATCCTTCAACGAAAAATATTTCAAGGACGTCTATTTCGCATTCGCGCCCGCGCTATCCATTCCGCTGTACCAGCAGACGCGCACGGGCGAGGATATTTACGGGCACAAATTGGGCGAGCGGGCGTCGTTTTGGGAGCACGAGGCAATCGCGAATTTTTACGGCTGCGAAAAGTTCAGCCACCCGCAGTGCGCGACGCGCTCGATTTTGAAAACGTCGGCTCTTTCGCGCGAAAACGGCGTAACAAAAATCCAAGTCGAAGCCCGCGGGTACAGCGCGAACCCCCGCCTGAATTACGTCGAGGCCTACGGCGGCGACGGCCATTGGCACGAAGTGCCCGTCGAGTGGATAGAGTACCTGCCCGTCAGCCGAACCTCGTCAATATCTGTCGCCGAAAGCGGCGAAGGGGAAAATCCGCCGCCGAAATTCGGGGCGGGCGCGCTTTTTAGGCGCGGCATATATTCAATGCTCGGCTGATTTCCTCGCTGCGCAATATTCGGCGAGCAGAAAAGCCATGTAGCCTTTCAGGCTCATGCCGCATTTCTTCGCGCGGCTTTCCAGCGCCGCCGCCGCGGCTATCGGCATTCTAATCTTTATCTGTATTTTTTGGGTTTTCAAGGCGCGCCCTCTTTCGACACTTTTACGGCTTAAATTAACAAAAAAGATTTAACCGTATTTTAAAATAAAAATCAATTATTTTTTAATTGTTTTATGATTTTTATTTTTAGACAAAAATAATGTTTATTATTTTGCACAGATAAAAGATAATAAAAAAATCCCGAAATGATTTTCGGGATTAAAAAAGAATAGCCTGAAACTCCTACTTGAAAACGTAAAGCCTGTCGTTTTTCCGCAGCTTTTGCGGGACTTTTACGGAAATTACGTCGCCCTTTTTCGCGGACTTGACGGGGACGCCGCCGCGCAGGATGTTTTTTGCCTCGAAGCGCGCAAAGCCCGTGGCAAAGCCTTCCGCCTGCACCTCCTGCCCCTCGCTTAGCGAGGCGTTGTCGATTGAAATTTGCGCGACGGAAATTTTCGGAAAATAATTTTCGACATGCCCCAAAATCGTCTTTTTCTTTTCCGCCTGGTTGCCGCCGGAAGTCCAGTCGCCGACGGGCTGGCCCATGTAGAAGCCCGACGAAAAGCCGCGGTTGAAGACCGACTTCAACTTTTGCAAAAGCGCGCTTTTAAGCCCCTCAAATTCGCGCTTGAAATTCGGCTTTTTGCGGTTTTCAAAATAGAAGTCCACAGCCTTGCGGTAGGCGCAAACAGTCTCGAAAACGTAGTCTGCGCTGCGGTTTCTGCCCTCGATTTTCAGGGAGTCTACGCCCGCGGCCAAAAGCTTTTCCAAAAACGGCAAAACGCACAAATCCTTGGGGCTTAGCACGTAGCCCTTGCCGATTGCAAAGCCCTCCGAGCCCTCGCGGCCGTCCGAAATGAAATATTCGCGGCGGCATGGCTGCATGCACTCGCCCCTGTTCGCGCTCTTGCCGCACTGGAATTGCGACATAAAGCATCTGCCGCTAATCGAAACGCACATCGCCCCGTGCGCGAACACTTCAAACGAAATTTCCGCCGCCGCCTCCGCGCCCAAAATTTTTGCGAGCGATTTTCGGATTTTGGAAATGTCGGCAAGCGAGCATTCGCGCGCCAAGACAAACCGCCTTGCGCCGAAGCATTTGTTGTAAAATGCAATCGCCTCGGCGTTTGCCGCGCTTGCCTGGGTCGACAAATGCGCCTCCAGCCCCGCCTCTTTTGCGTAGCGCAACGCGGCGAAGTCCCATGCGATTATTGCGTCCACTCCCGCGCGCTTTGCGGCAAAGACCGCCCGCCTAAGCTTGGGCAATTCGCCCTGGTAGTAAATCGTATTAAGCGCAAGATATTTGCGAACCCCCGCCGCGGCGCATTTTTTGCAGAGGGCGCGCATTTGCGGGACTGTGAAATTTTTTGCGCCCGCGCGCATATTAAGCCCCTCCAAGCCGAAATAAACCGCGTCGGCGCCCGCATTTATTGCGGCGTCAAGGCAAACCATGTCGCCGACGG